>DASVHB010000090.1:0-3399 GCA_036379195.1 Pirellulales bacterium | reverse complement strand
CCGATCGTCAATGGTGGGTGGTTCATACCAAAGCCCGCCAGGAAAAAAGTCTGGCCCGTGATCTTTGCGGCTACCGCATTCCGTACTACCTGCCGCAGATCGAAAAAACGTCGCTGGTGCGGGGTCGCAAGCGGATGTCGTTCATTCCGTTGTTCACCAGCTATTTGTTCATGTTTGGCGACGAAGCCGAGCGATACACCAGCTTGACGACGAACCGCATCGCTCAAGTGCTGCCGGTTGCCAACGCGCTGGACCTGTCGCGCGAATTGCTGCACATTTCGCGGTTGATCGAGTTCAAGGCGCCGTTGACGGTCGAAGCTCGGCTTAAGCCCGGCGACCGCGTGCGCGTGGTGCACGGCGCGCTGGCGGGCGTCGAAGGCGTGGTGGTGAAGCGCCGCCGCAAATGCCGCCTGGTGGTGGCCGTTACGCTCATTCAGCAGGGCGTTTCGGTGGAGATCGATGACTATCTACTTGAGCGGATTTGAGACAGCGCCCAAATCGCCGGATTTTGCTTGACGCGCACGCAGTTCGACTTCAAGCTGTCTGGGTTTGAGAAAGCGCCGCGATGACCTCGCGGCGTTTCCTTGGAAGGTCGGTCAATCAACGACGAAGCGGAAACCACGAATGCGGAACCTCTTTCCTGTGGCGCTAGCTGGCGCGCTGGCGGTGTTGCCAGGATCGGCAGCTCGCGCCGGATTTACGATCAATGCCTCGTACGACTCGTCGTGGAACAATACGACCGCCGCGAAGCTCGCCGACGTGCAAGCTGCGGTGAATACCGCCATCGGTAATTTTGAGGGCCTTTTTTCGAACAACGTGAGCCTCAATATCGTGTTTCAATGGGGAGTAGTTGGAACCGACACGCTCACTGGGAGTGGCGCCGCCTCCCTGCCGGGTTTCGATTTTACCAATGGCGGAACTGGGTTGAATTTCGGCACTGGAATCAGCCTTAACTCGACTGAGACGCTCTTCACGAATCACGCCAGCGTCCATCCAGAGAATGCCGCGATCAATGCTGTGGCCCTGCACCTGCCAACCAGCCTTACGAACCCCGCGCTAGGTGGATCGAGCAACTTTGCAGTGACGAACGCCGAATATGAAGCTCTGACCGCCGCCGCCGGCGCTCCGTTGGAGACCGGACACACCGACGGCTATGTCGGTTTCGGGACCGGCAGCACTTTGCCGTATTTTCTCGCCCTGGCCGAACATGAAATCGCACACGTGATGGGCCGCGTTGACTATGGGTTCGCCGGTTTGCCCATGCTGACCCCGCTCGACTTCTTCAAGTACGACTCAAGCACCATTGGAACCGCCGATGCGAAGCTCGATCCCACGTTTACTCAAACGGCCTTCTCCATCGATGGCGGTAAGACAAACTCGGGCGGCTATAAGTTCTCCGGCGTTTCGGACAGTTCCGACTGGACGGGGCGACCAAGCGATCCGTTCAATTATGCGACGAACGGTAATGCCACAATCTCATCGGTCGACATCACCGAAATGCAGGCCCTCGGCTGGGATCCGATCGTCGCCGGCAATCCAGTGCCTGAACCAGGAACGAGCATCCTGTTTGGCACAGGAATGGCCGGTTTGCTGGTCTGGCAACGGCGAAAAAGATTGCGGCTTGTCCCAGCCGGTGCGGTGTCGCACGACTAATTCACTGAGCGATTTGCAACCGCCTTGATCAATGGCGGCAAGCGCGCGGAGCGCCGCCGTCCTGCCGGGGCATCGCCAAGGCTCTGCCCCAGCCACCGGCGAGTTTTTGGGTATTCCGGGTTTCAAGTGGGCGAGAACCGCCCCCTTTTCGGCGGGGAGGATCGGTGGAGCAAGTCGCCGCTGCGCCGGTCAGGAGCAAGCCCGTTGGGACCCCAACTCCCTTCGGCACTGCCCCGCCGCCGTCGCAGCGACCGGCAAAAGACGGCATTTTATGGACTCGCTGCGCGAGACTGTTTTCTGCCGGTCGCATGCTCCGGTGCCTCCGGTCACCCCCAACGTTCTTCCTCCTGACCGGCTCCGCTCCCATTTCTCTGTCTCCGATCGTCCTCGCCAAAACCCGTGATTTCGATGGCGACCCACTTAAAACCAGCTAGACCCGCGTTTTTTCGGCCAACGGCACTACGCGGTCTTCGCGAAGTATTCGTCGGTAGCCGCGATCGCCGCGAGCACCGCGTCGTTGCTGGCGCCGTGGGCCAATTGGGCGGCGTAGAACGACTGCGCCGAAGCTTCGGCGGGCCGGTCTAACAGCAGCTCGAAATCTTCGTTCACCAGCACGTGGCGATACTCGTCACTGCCGAATACCTGGTTGGCAACGGCCACGCGGCCCTCGTGAGAAAGCTGCTGTTGGAAATAACCCAGGTCTTGTGAAGAAATTGGCCGCCCCAATACGTCGCGGAACATCGCGGTTACGAAGCCGCTGTTGGTGCCGCCTCCCTGGCTGGCGTAGTATTCCTGCGAGCCGACGATGCGGGCGGCCACCTGGTCGAGCGTGGCGCCGCCGACCAGCGCCGTGACGAACGAATCGAGTCCCTGGGGATCGGCCGCGCGGTGCAAGTATTTCGCATACAGCGCTTCGACCTGGTGGTTGTAGTATTCGTGGTCGGGGCCGGCCTGCTGGATCTGCGAGACGATTTGCGACAGCTTTTCGCCCGCCGCGGCCTGTTTGGTCCAATACGCTAGAGCGTCAGGATCGACTGCCCGACCGAGCAGGTCGCGATACACCTCGCTGATCCACCGCTGGGTGGCGGTGCCCTGAATGCCGCCGGGCAGCGGCTCTTCAGCAATCTTGGCGGTCGAATGGACCACGGTCGAGATCGACTCGTCGCTGATCGTCACGGTGACTTCGTAGGTTCCCTCGTCGAGATAGGTATGCGCGCCGACCACTTGGTAGCCCGTGCCCGCGGGCGAAACGGCTTCAACGGCGCCCGTCGAGCTCGTGCCATCGCCCCAGTCGATGGCCGCGGTGAAGTCCGTCGTGGCTTCCGAGTTCGAGCCATGCGTGAACGTGGCCACCACGGCCTGAGGAGCGGCCGGGTTTGCCGATCCCGAAACGGCGCCGAGCGCGACGCGCTCTTGGCCCGTGATCGATGCGGCAGTGCCGATCAAATCCGGCTCGGTTACGGTGACGCTGCTGGTCGCCGTCGCGGTCGCTCCGCCAGCGTCGGCGATTTTCACCGTGATGGTGTAGGCGCCGTCTTCGACATAGGTATGACCGCCGGTCACGTAGAAGGTGCCCGCCGCCGCTTGTCCGGCGCTGGGCGGTAAGGTGGTCGTAATTCCGCCGGTGGTCGTTGCGCCATCGCCCCAATCAATCGTCGCGGTGTAGTCGCTCACCGTGCCGTTGGGATCAGCGTCGGTGAACGACGCCACGACCAGTGGAGTTCGAAGTGTTCCTTCGGGAATCGC
>DASVHB010000089.1:0-16572 GCA_036379195.1 Pirellulales bacterium | reverse complement strand
CTCGCTGGCGCACAGTTTTTGCAAGCGCGGCCATTGCTCCGGCGGCACCGCCAACACCATACGCTCTTGCGCCTCCGAGATCCAAATCTCCGTGTACGACAGGCCGGCGTATTTCAAAGGCGCCTTATCGAGCTGCACGCTGCCCCCCAATCCCTCGGCCATCTCGCCGATGGCGGAGCTGAAGCCGCCGGCGCCGCAATCGGTGATGGCGTGATACAGCCCGCGGTCGCGCGCGGCCAGCACCACGTCGAGCAGCATCTTTTCGGTGATGGCGTTGCCAATCTGCACGGCCCCGCCCGAAAGCGTTTCGCTCTCGCTGGTCAGCTCAGCCGAGCTGAACGTCGCCCCGTGAATACCATCGCGGCCGGTGCGCCCGCCCACCGCCACAATATAGTCGCCCGCGAGCGGCTGCTTCTCGACCTTGTCGCAGGGCAGCAGGCCCACGGTGCCGCAATAGACCAGCGGGTTGCCCAGATAGCGACGATCGAAGTAAATCGCTCCGTTGACCGTGGGAATGCCCATGCGGTTGCCGTAATCGCGCACGCCCGACACCACGCCCCGCATCACGCGCTTGGGGTGCAGCACGCCGGGCGGAAGCTCATGCGCCGGCGTGTCGGGCGGGGCGAAGCAAAACACGTCGGTATTACAGACGGGGCGAGCGCCCAGCCCGGTACCCAGCGGGTCGCGGATGACGCCGCCAATGCCCGTGTTCGCACCGCCGTAAGGCTCCAGCGCCGAAGGGTGGTTGTGCGTCTCAACCTTGAACACTACATGATTCCGCTCGTCGAATTTCACCACGCCAGCATTGTCGCGGAAGACGCTCACGCACCAATCGTCGCCGCCCAGTTGGCGGCGAACGGTTTCGGTGGCGGCGAAGATCGTCTCCTTGAGCATGTTTTGGAACGTCTGTTCCCCTTTCTCGTCGCGGTAGCGGATCCGCCCGGTGAGCGTCTTGTGGCTGCAATGCTCGCTCCAGGTCTGGGCGATCGTCTCCAACTCGGCGTCGGTGGGATCGCGCGCGAGCGTCCGAAAGTAGTCGCGGATGGTCCGCATCTCGGGCAGCTTCAGATAAAGCTGTCCCTCGCGGCTGAGCCGCTCCAGCGCCGCGTCGTCCAACTCGCGCAGCGGCACGGTGATCAGCTCAAACGAATACGCCGAGCCCAGCTCGATTCGCTTGAGTGCCAACGGGCCGACCACCACTTGTTCGATGGCGTCGTTGGCCAGCAGCTTGCCGCACAGGGCCGGCAACTTTTCGTCCGGAAGATCGGCCAACCAATACTTGCGAAACGTGCGAACCGCCGCGGCTTGCAAACCGAAATCGGCGATGGCCGCTTGTGCGCTTTGCGCCACGGGATCCATGACGCCGGGCTTGGGCAGCACGTAGACTAAATGCACCATCGTCGTCTTTCGCTCCGCGAAAGAGTCGCTACTTTCGCGGAGCGAAAGGCGACTTTGGGCGACATCCAGGCCATCAGGCGGATCATTCAGCCGGGCGTCGCCCGCCGGGGCCACCACGGTGCGTTCGACGACGGCGTCGGCCAGCAGTTCTTTGGCTAGCCGCAGCACGTCGGTTTCTTGCAGATCGCCCTCGATCAGATAGCCGCGGCCCGCCGCCACGCGCAACTGCGCGGCCAATCGCAGATCGGCGGCGTCGGCCGCCAGCCGTGCAGCCACCAGGTCGGGCTGGCCCATCGCCGGATAAATGTCTACTTGCCAGAGCATGGCGCTGGTGCGCTTCTCCTCTTCGCTGCTTGCCACTCAAAGTGAGCCGAGCATTTTAGCAGACGCCTGCCGGACTGTCGCCCGCCGCACAGTGCGGATGCTCGGCGGCTGGGCCGGGCGGCCGCCTCGATTGGGTGACGCCACGATCGGTTTTTGACGGGGGGTTACCGTTGCCGTAAAAAGGGTTTCCGTTGACAAAAATAAAAAGTGGGTTCACTGCCGTGTGGCGCTAAAAGCGTCACTGGTAAGTTGTTGTGACGAGACGGCGACCGTGGCTTCGGGAAGCACCGCAACCATAACTATGGGGGGAAAGCAGAGGCCGGGGACCGGAGGTCCGAGACCAGGCGCGGAATGATTTCAGCAGCACTCCGCCGGCTTTGAGTGAGGGAAGGCCGTCGGTCGGCGTGCGCCGATTCTGCAACGAACCCTGACCCCTGAATCCTGGCCCCCGCTCCCTGCTTCGAGCCTCTCCCTGTTTTGTACCAGGCAAGTGGCTTGGTCGGTTTTCCGCGGGTTTTTCGGCGGTTTTGCCGACGCGGGCCGACCGCTTCCCGATAGTCGGCGTCTCGGAAAACTCCTCGCGGCGTTAGGGAAGCCGGCGGAACGTCGCGGGCTTGAGAAGGCGTTGGCGCCCGAGGCGCCGCTTCGCCGCGAGTTCAAGAACTCTCGCTGCTCTTTAGACGCTGCTCACTTCGGCGCCAGCACGCAGGTGATCCGCTTGCCTTGCTGGCCGGGGGCGGTCTCCACCTTGCTGACGTCTTCCAAGGCCTGGATGATGTGACGCACGATCCGCTGACCTTCGTCAATGTGGGCCAGCTCGCGACCGCGAAAAACAATCGACACCAGCACCTTGTTCTTTTGCGCCAAGAACTCGCGGGCGTGGTTCACCTTGACGCCCAGGTCGTGCTCGTCGGTTTTGGGACGCACGCGGATCTCTTTGATCTTGATCTGGTGCGTCTTGTGCTTGCGCTTCTGCTGCTGGTATTTGAACTTGCCAAAGTCCATGATGCGGCAGACGGGCGGGCGCTCGTTGGGCGCCACTTCGACCAGATCTAATTCGGCTTCCCGAGCCGCGGCAATCGCCTGATCGGTCGGCATTACGCCAAGCTGCTCGCCCGTGGCCGAAATCACGCGCACCGGCGAGATGCGAATCTGCTCGTTAACCCTCTGTGAGCGTTCGATCGTTGGTTCCTTTCGTAAAAGATCGTGGCTGCCGCACGAACCCGAAGCGCCAGCGAGGCAGCTCTCTTGTCTCCTGCCTCGCTTGTGCTTCGGGTTGGTGTTCGACTAATACTCGTTTTGTTCGCCGCCGGTCAGCCCGGCACTTACTAGTTTAGCTTGTTGGCGGATGGTTTTCCGCTCGATTTCGTCGCGCAGCCGGGCCAGGGCGGCGTCGAAGGGCATGGCCCCCAGGTCGCCCTCCAGCCGGTCGCGCAAGCTGACGGTGCCGGCCGCCATGTCTTTTTCGCCCACCACAAACATATACGGCACCAGCTTCAGTTGCGCGTCGCGGATTTTGGCCCCCAGCTTTTCAGGACGATAGTCGCCCGTGACGCGCAGCCCCGCTTCCTTCAATCGCGCCTCGATCTGGCGAGCATAACTCTCCGATTTTTCGCTGACAATCAGCACTCGCGCCTGTTCGGGCGCCAGCCACAGCGGAAACGCCCCGGCAAAGTGCTCGATCAGCACGCCCATAAACCGTTCGAGCGAACCGAGCGGAGCGCGGTGGATCATCACCGGCGTGTGCGGCTTGTTGTCGGCGCCGATATACTCCAAGCCAAACCGCTCGGCACTGGGCAGATTGTAGTCGAGCTGCACCGTGCCCAATTGCCACTCGCGGCCGATGCAGTCGGCCACCATGAAATCAACTTTGGGACCATAGAACGCAGCTTCTCCCGGGGAGACCTCAAGATGAGGCAGGTTCAGTGACAAGCACAGCCGGTGCAATTCGTCTTCTGCTCGCGCCCAGCTCGCGGCGCTGCCTACATACTTGTCACTGTCGGGATCGCGAAGACCAAGGCGGACGCGGTAATCGGTGAGACCTAACGTCGTCAGAATGTATTGCGTCATCTCGATGCAGCCGCGCACCTCGTCGGCCACCTGCTCTTCGGTGCAAAACAGGTGCGCGTCGTCCTGCGTAAAGCCGCGCACGCGCGTCAGTCCGCCCAGCTCGCCCGACTGCTCGTAGCGATACACGGTGCCAAACTCGGCCAGCCGCACCGGCAGATCGCGATAGCTGCGGGGCTTCGACTTATAAATCATGATGTGGTGCGGGCAGTTCATCGGCTTGAGCAGATAGCGCTCTTGCTGCCGGCTCCAGGTCTTCAGCCCCGCTAGCTTCGTATCTACCGGCTGGGCGGCATCATAATCGGCGTTGAAACCGGCAATGCGAGCGGCCTCGATCAACTGCCGCTCGGCCTCGGCGGTCAGGTCGTGCGTGGTCGATTTGTCGGAGGCGTCGAGCTTGCGAATCAGGAAATCGACGATCTGCCCGGCGTCGTGGCCAAACAGCGGCGTGAACTGGGCGTCGCGGTAATAGGGAAAATGGCCGCTGGTCTCATACATTTCGACGCGGCCGATGTTGGGCGTGTAGACCGGCTCGTAACCGCGGCGAAAGAGTTCTTCGCGCACGAAGTTTTCGAGCAGCCCGCGCACGATGGCGCCTTTGGGCAGCCAAAGAATCAGCCCCGGCCCGACCAGCGCGCTGGTGGTGAACAGTTCGAGTTGCTTGCCGAGCACGCGGTGATCGCGGCGCTTGGCTTCTTCGACCATCCGCAGGTAGTCGTCGAGCTCTTGTTTGCTGAACCAGGCGGTGCCATAGAGCCGCTGCAGTTGCTGGCGCGAGGCGTCGCCTTTCCAATACGCGCCGGCCACCGAGAGCAGCTTGAACTGGCCGATGGCGCCCGCGCTGGGCACATGTGGCCCGCGGCACAAATCGATGAACTCGCCCTGGCGGTAAAACGACAGCGTCGCCTGGTCGGCCAGGCCGGTTTCGATGTGCTCGACTTTCAGCGGCTGGCTAAGATCGCGGCAGATTTCGACGGCCTGGCCGCGCGGCTCGACCATGCGCTCAAACGGCTCGTCGGCCTTGACGATCTTGGCCATCTCGGCCTCGATGTCGGCGAAGTCGTTTTCGCTGATCGGGCGGTCCAGCCCGATGTCGTAATAAAAGCCGTTGTCGGTGGTGGGACCAAAGGCCAACTGCACGCCATCGAATAGCCGCATCACCGCCCGGGCCATCACATGGGCGCACGAGTGCCGCATGACGGCCAGCGCTTCGGGATCTTTTTTGGTGAGCAGTCGCAGACCGATTTCGCCTTCGGCCGGCAATTGGAAATCGACGCCCACCGTCCGGCCATCGACCACCGCCGCCAACGACGCCTTGGCCAACCGGCCGGAAATGCTGTTTGCCACGTCGATGACCCGCACCGGTTCATCGAATTGACGCAGGCTGCCGTCGGGCAACTTGACTTTCAGCATAGGGCGTCCAGGGGTTACGGAAATGCGCGAAACGGAGCCCGTTCCGCAAACACGCAAAAGTATAGCTGGCCAGCGGAGTTCGGCAAAGGGAGGCCGAGCGAAGCGAGTTAAGGCGATTCGCCGCCCAACGGCTGATCGGTTTGGCATCAAAAGCTGGTGGTCCTTACGTTCGACGTCTGTAGGGAACGGACTCCGTGCCGTTCCGCAGGGAGCGGCGCGACGTCGAGTCGCCGTTTGGAGCGGAACGCCGATCGGGGCGTTCCCCACGGCCACTTGAGCAGAGCAACGCCGAATGGCAACTCACGGAACGGCACGGAATCCGTTCCCTACAGACCCTTTTCCAATTGGCGAGCCCCCATTTCCCCCCCGACCGGTTACTTTTTCGCAAGGCGCGGTACGCAAGCTGCAAGCCTATGCCCACCGAAGGGAGACGCCACTATGGTTCCACAACGGAGAATTGACGAGCAGCACGAGGCGATGTGGCGGATGTCCGATGAGCTCTGGAATCGGGTCTACCCGATTCTGCTCGAATCGTGTCCTCCGCGCAAGGGCCCAGGTCGCAAGCCCGCCGACTGGCGCCGCGTGCTCAATGGCATTGTATTTCGGCTGCGGACGGGCTGCCACTGGAACAAGCTGCCGCCGGAGTTCGGCGACGACAGCACCATCCATCGCTGGTATCAGCGATGGACGCGCAGTGGTCTCTTGCCGCGCATTTTGTCTGAACTGCAATCGGAGTGCGGCGATTTGCCCGACGCCGCGGTCGAGTCGTTTGCACAGACGACCGTGGAAGCGTAAAACCGGAATTACTGCCGGTCGTCCAGCCCCGGCCCTGGTCGAGCAGCCGGGCACGCGTGCCACAAGCCTGTGACTGCGTAACTCATGCACCACCTTTCGCCCGGCGGACGAGGGCGCGGAATTCCTTGCGAACCGAATTTCTACAAGAAACGGGCAAACGAGCCATCCAGCTCATGCACCGCGATCAACTCGACCACGATCAACTCGACCACACCGGCAAAATCGCGATGAGTGCGC
Organism: Pirellulales bacterium; assembly: GCA_036379195.1. Classification (GTDB taxonomy): domain Bacteria; phylum Planctomycetota; class Planctomycetia; order Pirellulales; family JAICIG01; genus JAICLL01. Next base: position 10,338 of record DASVHB010000089.1, on the reverse strand, counting down.
CGCAGATTGCCCAGCCGGCAGGCAGCGGAACGAAACTCTTCAGTGCATTTCAAGAATCTCTTGCCAAGTTGAAGCCGTGGCAGCCTTCTGAACCATTCGTTTCAGTTGCTCGGCGTCCTTAACACTTGCGAGTCGATTTTTTACAGCTTCGTCCGCGGCGCCAAGCCTCGCCTCACCGACCAATAAAATGTCTCGCCGCGTTGCGCGCTCTTCGCCCCGCTCTTCGCCTTGCTCAAGGATCATCAGGTACGTATCGGATTCTTCTAACATCGAAACTCCTCGAAAGATTCTCAGTGCCACCTTGCGGTCAACGCGCAGCCCCGATAGAAGCAGGGCTGTCGTCAGCAGCTTTATCGACTGTTCCGGCTGGGCTTCATGTGTCAAGCGCTCCACGAGCCGCTTCACCACCGCGGCCAGTGCATCCTCAAGGGCCGCGCCTTCGGGCAACCCGCCCAGGACCGCCAACGGCGCCAACCCCAGCTCGCCGGCCAGCAACCGTTCGGCCGGTCGCTCCCAAAGTCGGACCACCTCGTACTCAAAGAGCATTCTACCACGTCCCGGCCTCGGTGAGTAACTCACCTGGCCATCGATGTTCGCGTGGGCCGCCTGTGGCCGCAACAGAACGACAATCGTATGTACCGGAACATGGTACTGGTCAAAAAGCAAGGAGTTATACGACAGCAGGTCAGCGTGTTTCCAGGCCGCGGCGCTCGATTGAAATTCGACGTGAACGATTTCGTTCAGCGGCTCGCCGAGACCCAAGACAAGGTCCGCCGCCTTGGTGACGGCCGATAGGTCGACATTGAGCACACGCACCGGCAAGGCCGGCGGCTGATCGAATTCGGTCAAAATACCATTCGGGCAATCGCGGCCTAGATCCTTGAGGGTCGCGTCAAACGTCATTCCCATCGCGAACTCCTGGTTCGGGTGCGACGCGGCGGGCTGCCGCCTCCCGGCCATCATCGAGTACGCGACGACCGTCGGCAAGACGCTGTTGCGACGCGCGGCTGGTCAATGACGAGTGTTACACCTCGATCTCCGGCAATCCCCCGCAACCCAACAACTGCCGGATCGAAAACCCACTGCGAAAACGACCGACCAACCTGATGGCCTCGGTCCGGCAGGTTCCTCGGCAACCCATCGCACTTTCCGCCGAATGAACTTAGCCCGAATTGCGTACCAGCCCACACAAACCCGAAGCGTAAGCGAGGATGCGAACCCGACTTAACCTCGCTTACGCTTCGGGTTAGTATGGGACGCGCTGTTTGACGCCTCCGGATGCGGGTGCGCATTGTGGGTTAGGCGGAGAAAGATGGCGGCGCGAGACGGGCTACCCGGTCACAACCGCATCGTTCCATGCCGATCGGTATGCCGCCGGTTGCCCAGACCACGGGCGATTTCGACCGGATCAACGAGACGGGCTACTTGCCTTCCATCATCGGGAACATCTCGCGGACCATGGTGATGGCCGCGGGGCCGACCAGCACCACAAAGATGCCGGGGAAGATGAAAATCACCAGCGGGAAGATCAGTTTCACCGCCGTCTTGGCGGCTTTTTCTTCGGCCAACTGGCGGCGGCGAGTGCGCATCGAATCGCTCTGCACGCGCAGGGCCTGGGCGATGCTCGAACCGAATTTGTCGGCCTGAATGAGAATGGCCGCCAACGACCGCAAGTCGTCGACGCCGCTGCGCATGCCCAGCTCGTGCAACACGTCGGCCTTGGCCCGGCCCATCTGCAACTGGAAGTTGGCCAGCCCGAATTCTTCGGCGATCACCTTGTAGGTCTTCTTCATTTCTTCGGCCACCTTGCGCATGGCCTGGTCGAGCCCCAGCCCCGATTCGACGCACACCACCATCAGGTCCAAAGCGTCGGGCAGGCCCAAAAAGATCGCTTCTTTGCGGTGCTTGCCGATCGAATAAAGCACCATGTCGGGCAGATAAAACAGCCCACCCGCCAGTCCGCCGGCGTACATCAGCGACTTCTGGTTGAATTCCGATACCGTGGCGATCGTGATGCCGCTGAAAAACAACCCGGCCATCAAGCCGGCGAACTTCAGTCCCAGAAAGATCGAGGCCGCCGCCTCGCCGCGAAAGCCGGCGCTGGCCAGCTTCATCTTGAGCTTGTTGGCTTCCAGTTCGTTTTTGGGTTGCAGCGGTTTGGCCAAGGCGGGCGTGGCACGTTCCAAGACGCGTTTCATGGCGTCTTGTTTTTTCATCACCTTGCCCTCTTCGTCCAGCTTGCGGCGGCGCAAGCTGGGGTCTTTCAGTTCGTCGAGCCGTTCGACGGCGCGGCTGCGCCCGCTGGCCAGACGGTCGAGCACCCACCAGGCCGCGGCGGCAAACATGCCAAACACCGCGAACGGCAGCAGCTTTTCGAAGTTGATCAGGTCGGCGAAGATCACGTTTGGCGACTCACACTTTGATGTTGATGATTTTGCGAATGGTCAGCGCGCCCAGCACTTGCAGCACAATGGCGCCGGCCAGCATTTGCTTGCCCATCGGATCGGTGAAGAGCATCATGATGTAGTCGGGATTGAGCCGATACACGGCCAGAAACAAGGCGGGCGGCAGGCCCAGCAGCACCGCGCCCGAAAGCCGGCCTTCGCCGGTGAGGGCCTGCACCTGCCCCCAGATTTTGAACCGCTCGCGAATCAGGTGGCCGATCTTGTCGAGAATTTCGGCCAGGTCGCCGCCCGTCTGACGTTGCAGAATAATGGCGGTGGCGAAGAACCGCAGATCGAGGTTCGGCACGCGGTCGGTGAGCGAGTTGAGGGCGTCTTCCATGGCGATGCCGAGGTTTTGCTCTTCAAACACCCGCCCGAATTCGACGCCGATGGGCGCCGACATCTCTTCTTGCACCAGGTTGAACCCCGCTTGCAAACTATGCCCGGCACGCAAGGCCCGCGAGATCAGCTCCAAGGCGTCGGGCAATTGCACGCTGAACCGCTTGAGCCGGCGCTTCCTGCGCCAGATGAGCCAGACCAGCGGCAAGCTGCCCGCCGTCACGCCCATGATGGGCGCCAGCGTCACCTTGATGCCGGCGGCGGCGGCGACGACCGATCCCGCGGCCCCCAGCCCACCGGTGATGGCGAAGAACAACGCCGGCGTAAGACGCGTGTCGGCTTGCTCGAAGAGCAACCGCAGGCGCCCGAAGCGGGCCAACACGGCGTCGAACACGCCCGGCACCGCGTCGAGCGGGTGGTTCAGCACGCTATCGGTGATGAGCGACTCTTTCTTGCCCGAACGCGAACCGGTGAGCAAGTCGAGCCGGTCTTCGACGCGCGTGCCCCCGCCGCCGCGGAGCATACTGGCCACGCCGGCCACCAGCGCCGTCACGCCGATGAAAGCCGCGATCGAAATGAGTAATGCGGGATCCATATGGTTAAACCCTCAGTCCACCAACATCACCCGCTGCCGGAAGGCACTGGCGGGCAGCCGCACCCCCGCCGATTCCAGCCGCTCCATAAAGGTGGGCCGGATGCCGGTGGCCTCGAAACGCCCATGCGCCCGGCCACGCTCGTCGATGCCTTCCTGCGAGTAATGATAAATGTCTTGCATCACAATCGTGTCTTGTTCCATGCCCACCACCTCGGTGATGTGCGTGATCTTGCGCGGCCCGCCTTGCAAGCGGTTGGCCTGAATGATCAGATCGACCGCGCTGGCAATCTGCTGCCGCATGGCTTTCAGCGGCAGATCGAAGCCGGCCATCATGATCATGGTTTCCATACGGGCGACGGCGTCGCGCGGGGTGTTGGCGTGCAACGTGGTGAGCGAGCCTTCGTGCCCGGTGTTCATGGCCTGCAACATGTCGAGCGTTTCGGGTCCGCGGCACTCGCCGATGATGATTCGTTCGGGCCGCATACGCAGAGCGTTGCGCACCAGGTCGGTGGCGGTGATGGCGCCCTTGCCTTCGATATTGGGCGGGCGGGTCTCCAGCCGCACGATGTGGTCTTGCTGCAACTGCAATTCGGCGGCGTCTTCGATGGTGACAATGCGATCGGCGTTCGAGATGAAGCTCGACAGTGTATTGAGCAGCGTCGTTTTGCCCGAGCCGGTACCGCCCGAGATGATGATGTTCAAGCGGGCCTTGATCGCCCCCTCGAGGAGCATGACCATTTCGGGCGTGAACGCTTTGTAGTTGAGCAGGTCTTCGAGCTTGAGCGGGTTGGCGCCGAAGCGGCGAATGGAAACCGCGGCGCCGTCCAACGCCAACGGCGGGATGATGGCGTTGACGCGCGAGCCGTCGGGCAAGCGGGCATCGACCATCGGGCAGACTTCGTCCACGCGCCGGCCCACGCGCGATACGATGCGGTCGATGATCTGCATCAGGTGCCCGTTGTCGCGGAAGACGACATTCGTCTTTTCCATCTTGCCGCGGCGCTCGCAATAGATGTTCTTGGGGCCGTTGATCAGAATATCGCTGATCGTGGGGTCTTTCAGCAGCAACTCGAGCGGACCGAGGCCGAAGGTTTCGTCGAGCACCTCTTCGACCAGCCGCTCGCGCTCGCTGCGGTTGAGTAGCGTGTCTTCGGCGTCGCTGAGATGTTCGACCACCAGGCGGATTTCGCGGCGCAGCGTTTCGCCTTCCAGGTCGCCGACCTTCGACAGATCGAGCTTGTCGACCAGCTTGCTATGGATCTTGCGCTTCAGGTCTTCAAAGTTCGACTCCGGCGTTCGTTCGCCGGGACGTGGATTTGCGGGCAGCGACTTGGCCATGGATGGAAGATTCAAGTGAGTAAGGCGGTAGCGACCATCGCCGCGCAACGGTTGCGCGGCCGCGAGGGCCAACCGGCAAAAAGCGGCCTGTCGGCAGCCGTCCGGCTCGGTCCCTCTGAGAAACGTAGCTTACGGCGGGCGCATGGCGGGCAGCGGATGTGCCACCGGCAAAAGCGGCATTTCCGGCAAAAGCCGGTCACAGGTCGCGTTTGGCGCCGGGCAGGTGTTGGCCATCAAAAGGGTTAGCACTTTGACAGAGTGTCTGTAGGGAACGGACTCCGTGCCGTTCCGCGAATTGCGAGCCGACGTCATTCTGCCCTTTGGATCGTCGAGCGCATTTGACGTGACCGTGGCGACCGGCCTATATTGGACGAACAAGCTCTCTTACCGACGAGCGCGTTTCGACCATGACGCAAATCGTTCACGCGACTTTTACTGATGGAGCCTTTCGGCCGGACCAAGACCTTCATCTTCCAGCCAACGCCCGAGTGCGGCTGATCGTTGAGACGCTGGAGACAACGCGCGACGACCAAACTGAAGCGCTGCGAGAACTGGAAGAATTGTGGAGCACTGAAAACGTGCTGCCAGGTCCGCCGCCCATGACGCGCGATCAGCTCCATGATCGCCTTTGACACGAACGTCTTCCTCGATGCGATCGATTCTCGTGGTCGCCATGAATTCAATACGTTCGATCGCCCTGGCCTTGCTCGTAACGATGCCCTGCCTGGCCCAGGCAGACGACTTTGACGTGGCGGTCTATGGCGGCACGTCGGGCGGAGTGGCCGCCGCTGTGCAGGCCGCACGCATGGGCAAACAAGTGGTGCTGATCGAGCCGGGAAAACATCTCGGCGGGCTCACCACCGGTGGACTGGGCGCCACCGATATCGGCAATAAAGGGGCCATCGGGGGAATCGCCCGCGAGTTCTATCAGCGCGTCGGCCGCCATTACGGCCAGGACGAAGCGTGGAAGTTCGAGCCGCACGTCGCCGAAGCGATCATGGACGAGCTGGCCGCCACGCCGGGCGTCACCGTCGTCCGCGGACAGCGGCTCGACCTCGATCACGGCGTCCAAAAAACCAGATCGAAAATCGTCTCCATCACCATGGAAAGCGGCCAATCGTACGCGGCCCGCGTGTTCATCGACGCCAGTTACGAGGGCGACCTGATGGCCAAGGCAGGCGTGTCGTATCACGTGGGACGCGAGGCCAACTCCGTGTACGACGAGACGCTCAACGGCGTGCAGCTCGGTTCGACCAAGCACCAGTTCAAAAAGCCTGTCGATCCGTATATCTCGCCCGGCGACCCGGCCAGCGGCTTGCTGCCCGGCATCCATGACGGCAGTCCGGGCAAGCACGGCGAAGGCGATCGCCGCGTGCAAGCCTACAACTTTCGCATGTGTCTGACCGACGACCCGGCCAACCGCCTGCCGTTTCCCAAGCCGCCGCGCTACGACCCGTTGCGTTATGAATTGCTGCGGCGATATATCGAGGCCGGCGTGTTCGACGCCTTGGGCAGCAATCTGCCGATGCCCAACCACAAGACCGACACCAACAACAACGGCGCCTTCAGCACCGACAACATCGGCATGAACTACGACTATCCCGAGGGCGACTACGTGACGCGCGAGAAGATTTTTCAAGAGCACGTCGCGTATCAGCAGGGCATGATGTGGTTTTTGGCCAACGACCCGCGGCTGCCCGAAAAGGTGCGGCGCGAGGTGAATCGTTGGGGGCTGTGCAAAGACGAATTCCGCGATTCCGGCGGCTGGCCGCACCAGCTTTACATTCGCGAAGCGCGGCGAATGATTTCCGACTACGTGATGACGCAGCACAACTGCCAGGGGCGGCGCGTGGCGGAAGACTCGATCGGACTGGCCGCCTATGGCATGGACTCGCACAACACGCAGCGGTGGGTGAAAGATGGCCACGCCATCAACGAAGGCGACGTGCAGGTACACGGCTTCACACCTTACCCGATCGCCTATCGTTCGATTGTGCCCAAACAATCCGAGTGTGAGAACCTGCTGGCGCCGGTGTGCCTCGCGGCCTCGCACATCGCCTACGGTTCGATTCGCATGGAACCGGTGTTCATGGTGCTCGGCCAATCTGCCGCCACCGCGGCCTGCCTGGCCATCGACGCCGGCATGCCCGTGCAAGAGGTCGATACCGCCTCCTTACGCGAGCGGCTGCTGGCCGACCGGCAAGTGCTGGCCTGGCCGGCACCCTGAGACCGCATTGTTGACCGGAGTCACGAAGAATGAGCCGAGCCACCGCTTTCTTCAGACAAGATGTCTCCAAACAGCTTCCGGTAGGAAAGGCGGTGATCGTCTAGCGCACGCAAAACCGAGGCATTTTGGACCGCACCGTTCTCGGAAAGTGAATGGTCTTCGTGAGCCCAATCGTGCAGCATGGTAATCGCCGCCGCTGAAACTGCCGGGCGGAAACCGCCTGGTTCGCCTCCGTTGCCGCACGCGCCAAAATCGGCTGCAACACCAGAAACCGAAGCAATCGCCGCTCCTGTTCGTAGACCTGCGCTTTGTTATGAAACGAGGTGCATAACACGTGGCCATCGCCGTGGCGAAAGCCGACGACGATCGGCATGTCGCGCGAAGCATTCGCTGAGCCGCCGCCACCGCCAAGAATGCCCGCGCAAAAAAACGCCGCGGGCCGAATGTGCGGCCCGCGGCGCGGTGGTCATGCTGCGGCTAGCGAGGCGCAAGCGGCGATGCTTGCGTCAGGTTGCCTAGTAGCCTTGCGAGGCGTCGTAATAATGCTGCGTCTCCAGCATGTCCTCGATCACGTCGTCCCACGGCGTATTCGCCTGCAGCTTGGCGAAGAAGTCGTTGTGGGCTTCGTTCTGACCGTTGAGGAAGGTGCCCTGGAAGTAGAGGTTCTCCCAGCCACCGCCCGTCAGGTCGGCCAAGGCGTAGTCGCCGCCTGCCGGCGTGCCCGGTGCGCCGGTGGCGCCGGGCGCACCCGGATAGTTGGCATTGAGCAGCTTGTGCTCGGCCTCGTCAGTCATCAGGAATTCGCGGGCGAACTGGTCGCGCGGCACGTTCTGCGAGTTGGCCTGGCCGGTCCAGTAGGCTTCGCCGCCGGTGTCGGCCTGCCGGCCCAGGACGTCGCGGTACATGGCGTCGACAAAGCCCTGGCTGGTGCCGCCGGCCTTGGCGTAGAACTCTTGTGAGCCGATGATTTCGCTCAGCACTTCCTGCTCATCGCCGCCCGCGGCCCCTTCGGAAGCGGCCCCCGCGCTCAACTGCGCGACGAAGAACTGCAAGCCGCCCTGGTCGGGAGCGCGGCCGAGGAAGTTCTCGTACATGCAGGTGACCAGGTGGTTCAGATACTCGGGCGACGACAGGAAGAAGTCGATTACCTGATGCCGACGAGCGGCCGTGCTCTGCTGGCCGTTGCCGCTTTGGGTCGGATTGCCCGTGGCCAGGAAATTCAACCAGGCCTGATTGCCGGAATTGTCCGGGTCGCGGCCCAGCAACTCGCGGTAGAGGTTGCGGACAAAGGTCTGGTCGGTGCCGTCGCCCGGCTGTCCGTTCACGAAGCAGGTGTGACCGGTGATCGGCCCCGTCTGCCCGACCTGCGTGGTCACCGACGAGCTGCCCTGGCCGTTGTTGCCGCCGGGCACGGTGACGACCGCCGTGTTGACAATCGTGCCGGCCTGCGTGGGCGTGGCCGTCACGGTGATCGTGTCGCTGGCGCCGGCGCCCAGAGCGCCGATCGTTTCGGTCAGCGAATTACCGTTGACCGTAATCGTGCCGCCGAGCGAATCGGTGACCGACACATTGCCGAGGCTGGCCGGCAGGTTATCGGTGAAGCTGACGTTGCTGGCCGTGGCATTGCCGTTGTTGGTGATGACAATGGTATAGGTCAGCGCCTGTCCGACCGTGCCGGTGCTCGGGCCGCTCTTGTTCACCGACACATTGGCCGCGCCCTGTCCGCCATTGCTGACGGTGGTAGTGACCGACGACTGGGTCTGGCCGCTGGTGTTGCCGGTCACCTGCACCGAAGCGGTGTTGGTGATCGTGCCGGCGGCCGTGGGGGTGACCGTCAACGTGATGGTGTCGGTGGCGCCGGCGGCCAGCGAACCGATGGTATCGGTGAACTGCGAGCCGGTCTCGGTGATGCCTCCGCCTTGGTTGTCGTTGGCGGAAACAAACGTCACGCCCGAGGGCAGCAGGTCGCTAATCACCACGTTGCTCGCCGCCGAGTTGCCGTGGTTCGTCACGGTGATGGTGTAGGCGAACGAGGCGCCGACCGTGGCCGTCGAAGGACCGGTCTTGTTGACCGAGACATTCGCCCCCTGGCCGACACCGTTGATCACCGTCGTCACCGACGAGGTGGTCTGATTGCTGGTGTTGCCGGTTACCTGCACCGCCGCCGTGTTGGTGATGGTGCCCGCCGAAGTGGGCGTCACGTGCAGCGTGATGGTATCGGTCGCTCCGGCTGGCAGCGAGCTGATCACGTCGGTGAACGCCGGCCCGTTCTCGGTAATAGCGCCGCCTGACGTGTCTGAGCCGGTTCCAATGCTCAATCCGCCGGGCAACGTGTCTGTCACGGTCACATTGCTGGCGGCTGAGCTGCCGTTGTTGATGACCGTGATGGTGTAATCAAACCCGGTGCCCACCGTGGCGGTGGCTGGCCCGGTCTTGATGACCGAGACGCTGGTGCCGCTGGCCGCTCCCACCGTGGTGGTGACCGACGACTGCGTCTGGTTGCTGGTGTTGCCGCTCACCTGGATCGAGGCGGTGTTGGTCACCGTGCCGGCCGCGGTCGGCAGCACGTGCAACACAATGGTGTCGGTGGCGCCGGCGGCCAACGAGCCGATGACGTCGCCAAATTGGGCGCCGGTCTGCGTGATGACGCCGCCCTGATTGTCGGTGGCCGAGACAAACACGATGCCGCTGGGCAGCGTGTCGGAAAGCGTCACATGACTGGCCGCCGCCGTGCCGTTGTTCTTCACGGTGATCGTGTAATCGTACGCCGTGCCCACCGTGGCCGTGCTCGGACCGGTTTTGGTTACCGAAACATTGGTGGCCGCGGTCGTCGGGCTCACCGTGGTGGTGACCGACGACTCGGTCTGGCCGCTGGTGTTGCCGGTCACCTGCACCGAAGCGGTGTTGGTCACCGTACCGGCCGCCGTGGGCAGCACGTGCAGCACGATGGTGTCGGTCGCCCCCGCGCCGAGCGAGCTCAGCGTGTCGCTGAATTGCGAACCGCTGATGTTGATATTATCGCCCTGGTTGCCACTGGCGCTCACCAAAGTGATGCCGGCCGGCAGGGTGTCGGAAATCGACACATTGCTGGCGGCAGCCGAACCATTGTTGGTCACCGTGACGGTGTAGTCATATGCGGTGCCCACGGTGGCATTCGCCGGGCCGGTCTTGTGGATCGAGACATTCGGGCCGGTGGCCGCGCTGACGGTGGTCGTCACCGAGGCGGAGGTGGGGCTGCCGGTGTTGCTCGACACATTGACATTCGCCGTGTCGGTGAACGTGCCCGTCTGGTTGGGCGTGACGATCACCGTGATGGTCTCCGTCGCGCCGGCGGCCAATGAGTTGAGCGTTTCGCTCAGCACGTTGCCGGTTTGGCTGACGGTGTTGCCGCTGGA
>DASVHB010000088.1:0-5969 GCA_036379195.1 Pirellulales bacterium | reverse complement strand
GTCCGACCGTTTTCAAGCAAGCCGCCCCGAGACGGTCCCGAATTGCGGCGGCGCGGGCCTGCCGCACACCCCCAGCGGCGGCCCAGCTAGCCCACCGCCGGAGCGACCGCGTGAGCCGGTTTTGCGGGTTTTACGGCAACGGCTTCACGCGAATGTTCTTAAACCGCACCTTGCTGCCCGGATCGTGCTGCTGCAAGGCAAACAGCCCCTTCGAGAGCTTGTGCGGACCGGCGACGCCCTCGGGCTCGTCGTATTCGTAGAGCGTTTTGCCGTTGACTTTCATCGTGATTTGTTTGCCCTTGACGATGATCTCCTGGGTCCACCAGGTGTCGTCTTTGGCCGCCGATTCGAAGAGCTTGACCACGTAATACAGGCTGGCGGTCTTCACGGGATCGCCGTGGGTGTTGTTCACCTGCGATTCGTAACCCAGCGAGGGCCAACCTTCGGCAAGCTGGCTGTGAAAGAAAATGCCCGAGTTGCCGCCCTTGTTGATCATCACGTCGCACTTGAACTCAAAGTTCTGAAACTCACGGGCGACATAGAACAAGTGGCTGCGGTCGCCGTGGCCCGCGATGGCGCCGTCTTCGACGGTCCAGTTTTCAGGATGTTCGCTGGCCTTCCAACCGTCGAGGGTTTTGCCATCGAACAGCACCAGCCAGCCGCCGTCGGTCGATTCGGCGGCCGAAAGCCAGGCCGTGCCGGTCAAAAGCGTGGCGGTCAGGGCGAGAAGTGCAAACAGCGTCAGCCAGGTTTTGTTCATCGTCGAGATTCTCCCAGATGGCAATGGCGAACCGCCGCCAGGAAGCCGCGGCCCAAAAGTCCCTTCTAGTTTACGAGCGGCGCGGCCCGTGTAAATGAAAATCTGGGGCGGGAAGGCTTTTTGGTGGCTGGTGGCTGGTGGCTCGTGGCTGGGTAAACGGTACCTATGCCAAGCACTCACCACTCACCACTCACCACCCACCACTCGCCCCACTAATCCACCAGGCTATGCGGGCGGGCCACGAACTTGCCGGCGATCTCAAACACTTCGTCCACCGGACGGCAGCGGAGCACTTCCATCACGCCGGTCATGCCTTGGCCCTCCTGATCGGTCAGCCGCAGGGCCAGCAGCTTGCACTCGACCGGCTCACGATGAAACAGCGCGATGCCGTGGGCCGAAATATCTTTGGTGACGGCCATAAAGGCCTTGCCCGTCGGCTCGAAGTCGTCGTTGATGGGCCGCGCCACCACCGACAGCGCCAGGCGATAGCGTTTCTCGCAGCGTCGATCGTGTCCGGCCAGAAAACGATCGCCGCCCAGAGTCTGGGCGATCAGATGGTCGACAAAGCCGACGATTTCCTCGACCGGGTGTTCCAGATCGCGGGCAGCAAAGTCGAAGGTAGGCATGTCTAGCTCCGGGCAAAGACCGATGGGTGCTCCGCCGTGGAAAGGAATCGGCGGCGCGTCGAAAAAAACATAGCTTGCCGGCAGCCGCGCAGCCTGCTGGCGGGGTTGTAACGGAGATGCGCGTTGTAGCGGCCGCCGCCGCCGTGCCAGTGACAAGCGCAACAGGAACGTCGTAGGCAGTGTGACAGAAAGATTGCTGACAGAAAAATGAAAGCAGACGCTCGGCGCTCGGCGTCTGGCGCCGTCCTCGGTATTTTTCTGTCATCAATCTTTCTGTCATTCCCGTTTCATTGCGGCGAAGACCGGGGCATCGCCAAGGCTCTGCCCCAGCCACCGCCCCGGCCAGGCAATCGAAAACCCAAATCGCTGTCCATACCGCACACTTATTCTGGCGCACGGGCAAGTGCCTGCGTTAGTGACAGAAAGATGCCTGACAGAAAAATGAAACCAGACGCTCGGCGGCGGGCGCCGTCCTTGGTATTTTTCTGTCATCAATTTTTCTGTCATTCCGTTCCCGTTGCGGGATCAACCCGGGCATCGCCAAGGCTCTGCCCCAGCCACCGCCCCAACCAGGCAATCGAAAACCCAAATCGCTGTCCATACCGCACACTTATTCTGGCGCACGGGCAAGTGCCTGCGTTAGTGACAGAAAGATGCCTGACAGAAAAATGAAACCAGACGCTCGGCGGCGGGCGCCGTCCTCGGTATTTTTCTGTCATCAATTTTTCTGTTATTCCGTTCCCATTGCGGGATCAACCGGGGCATCGCCAAGGCTCTGCCCCAGCCACCGCGCCAGCCAGAAAGTCTAAAACAAAACCGCCCGAAGCGGGGCACAAGGCCCCGGACTACTTGGCCCGACACCGAAGGACACAATCGAAAATCCAAAATTGAAAATCGAAAATCCATCAGCGGATCTTAGCATGGTACGCCGTTTTGCGCGCATCGCCGACGGGCAGCTTCCAATAGCCGGCGCCGAATGCGCCGTAGTTGATCCACCGCCCGTCGTACACTTCGCCGGTCCAACGTTCGTCAAAGGGCGGGCCGAGCGTCGCCGCCAGGTAATACACCGGGCTATTAAAGCGATCGGCGCCGGGCGGCAAGCTCGCCACCAACTCCGCCGCCCAGCGCGCCTCGATCAAAGCCGCGGCAATCAGAATGTACCGCATTTTATGATTTGTATAACTTCGGACGAACATCGCCGGGCGGGTTTCGATCGACGTGCCAATCGCAGCGGCGATATGCGGCAACCGCGCGGCCATCGGCTCAAGCAACGCCCGAGCCACGTCGCGATCGTATCGGGCCAACATCTTGGCCAGCTCGGTGTCGGGTTCTTCGGCGACGTCGTCGAAATCGTCGTGGCTTGGCCGCGGTCGGCGCAGGGCCAGCGACCGCCAAAAGCATTCGCGGGCCAACTGCGGGTCGATGCGTTCGGCAATCGAGAGCAGCCAGGCGGCGGTGACCGATGGCGCCTCTAGTCGCGGGATCTCCGCTTCATTGGACGGCAGCCGTGGCAACTCGTCGCGAATCAGCGAAGCCAGCAAACGGCGCGCGGCGGCGGCATCGGTCTGCGAGAAGGCCAGCGCCACGCCGGCCAGGCCACGAATGCGCGTCTGGCCAAAAGCCTCGCAAAGTGCCAGCCGCTCGGCGCGGGCTCGGTCGACCGTCGCCAGCCGGTAGCAGAGGTCGGCGATATTGGCGACCTCCCACCCGTGCAGATCGAATTCGGTGGGCTCGCGCGTCGCCGCGCGAGCATGGGCGCGCCGCCAAACATCTGCAGCCATCTCAGGATGTTCCGGCAATAGGCGAACCGCCAACTCGCCCGCCTCGCGTTGATATTGATAATTTGTCGCGGTCTGGAATCCGTCAAGCCACTCGATGGCACGGCGCGGGTTTTCGTCGGCCAGCGCGAGCGCGAGAAACCTTGGTTCGCGCGGCGAATGTTCAGTCCCCTTCTGGGCTTCAGACATAATCTCGGCGGTGCGCTCATGCATGTTAGCCTGCGCGAAGGCCGCGGCCACCAACGTGAGGGCCCAAGAGCGTCTCGTCGCAACCTCTTCGTGCTGCGCCTGCAGCAACGCTTCGTCCAACCATTCGAGCCGGCGCGCCCGCTCGTCGTCGCCCATGCGACTCGCCGCGTCGCATAGGTAGTGCGCAATGGACGCGTGATCGTCAGAAAGTTCAATGTATGTACGTAGATCGTCCCATGAAAGGTTTCCGCGCCCCGCGGCGCAGAGTGTGGCGCATCTCTGGTCGAGAAATCGGCGCTGTGGTTGTACGCGGAAATCGAGCGCCTCGGCACGATCGAACGTGCCAACCGGGTCTAATTCGGCCGAGGCCAGCAGCGCCCACCGCTTTTGGTCCTGTGTGCCCGACTTGGCCGCCTCATACGCCCGTTCGACTATTTCGCGCACGAACGCAAGTTCTTCTTCGTACGGCACGAGTGGCGCCAATGCCCTTAGCGGCTCGATCGGTTCATCAACTCGTGCCAGCGTGATCGCAGTGTCGCCGCCATCGGTCAGGAGCATGCCCGTGAAACGATAGCCGGGCTTCTCGGCGAAGAGAAACACACGCCCTTCCGGCACGAGCGGCAGGTGGAACTTACCTTCACGATCGGTCTGAGTGATGATCTTTTCAGGAGCGTCGCCCACGTGGAAGACCGTGGCGCCGTCAATCGCGCGTCCGTCGCGATCGAGCACCCGTCCGGTGACGATCCGCAGCCGCCGCAGGACGATGTGGATGTCTTGAGGACTGTTTTCCTGGCGAATTTCAATCCAGTCGCCGCGGGCGGTGAGCATTCCTTCGGCATCGACAAACACCCGGGCGAACGCCTCGGGCGCCACCACGTCGGGCGTTTCAAACCGGCCATTGGCATCGGTAAGCAGCACGTCGCCGCCCTCACCCTCGGCGTATCGCACCGGCTGATCCGACACCCGCTGATTCTCCGGGCCGGGCAGCTTTTGCCAAATGCGCACTTCTGCATTGGCAAGCGGCCGTCCATCGCCATCGACCACGCGGCCGGTGATGACCGCCGCGCCGGCGGTGGACGAGAGACTCAGCAAAACTCCTAGGCCGAGTACATACAGCACTCTTATTTCAATGGTTTGACGCATGGGCAAGCATTTGGGTTGCTGACAGAAAGATGCCTGACAGAAAAATGCAAGCAGAGGGTCGGTGTTCGACATCCGGCGTCATCTTTGGCATTTTTCTGTCATCAATCTTTCTGTCATTCCAATTTTTTGCCGCGATCAACCCGGGCATCGCCAAGGATCTGCCCCAGCCACCGCCCCAACCAGGTAATCGAAAACCCAAATCGCTGTCCATACCGCACACTTATTCTGGCGCACGGGCAAGTGCCTGCGTTAGTGACAGAAAGATGCCTGACAGAAAAATGAAACCAGACGCTCGGCGTCGGGCGCCGTCCGCGGTATTTTTCTGTCATCCCATGTTTGCTTCGCGGAAGCCTGAAGTTTAAACCCGCGCCAGTCACGCTTTCAAGCTGCGCGGACGGCGGGGAGCGTCTTGACACCACCCGAAAAGCGTCCGACTCGACGCCGGGAACCCATGAATAAGGTAGAAGTCGCAAGGGGCCCGTTACCGAGCAGAGGTTGGTTTACCGGCACAACACGCTACTTTCGCGGAGCGAAAGGCGACAATGGCAGCGACAATGGCAGCGACAAGGCTCTGCCGCGGCCACCGGGGCGCGCGAGGAATAACGCCAAAGCGGGGCACAAGCCCCCGGACTACCTGACGCCATACCGGACGACGCAATTGAGAATCCAAAATCGAAAACCCAAAATCGTCCGCTCCTGCTAGATTATCAATTACCAGAACCATGCTTACTCCCGCCGAAGAACTCGGACTCAGCGGCCTCAACCTCGAAAGCAGGCTGCGCAAGGTCTTTTATGGCTTGCCACCGGCCACCGTGGTCGAGCTGACGCGGCGAATGACCGACGAGGCGCTGCGCCGCAACCTGATCTACTCGCGGCATGGCGAGGTCGAGGCCATCCGCGTCATGCTGCGGCCGATCGGCGTCATGCCCGATCAACTGGCGTATCTGCATTTCGTGTCGCTCACCATTCTCAACGCGCTGAAGCGGATGCCCGACCTCTATATGCAAGACTTCGCGGTGCGCGAAGTCGTGCCGCTCACCGAGGCCGAAGAGAAATGGTTGTGGGACAGTTGGGGTTCCAGCCAACGCGAAAACAACCCGGTGTTCGGGCGGCTCGATGCGATGGTCGAGTTCACCAGCCCCACGTGGAAAGAGTCGCTGCGGTTCTTCGAGCCCAATCTGTGCGGTGTCGGCGGTATTCACCTCGGCCCCACCTGCCAGCAAATGCTGGCAGACGTGGTGCTGCCGGTCGTGGCCCAGCACGACGCGCAACTGCAAATGGAACTCGGGCAGGACCTGCGCGAGCTGTTCATCCAAGAAGTCATCGACCATCTGGAAGCCATCGGACGCACGGGCCGCAACGTGTGCTTTATCGAGCCGAAGTATTCGGGCGACGGCATCTGCGAACAGGCGCCGCTGGCCGAATACTTTCACGCCCGGCATGGCATGACCATTCTGCACGCCGACCCCGCCG
>DASVHB010000087.1:0-2750 GCA_036379195.1 Pirellulales bacterium | reverse complement strand
GAGGTCCTTTTTTTTGGCCATTTACCCTCCAGAGCGGGCACCGGCTCCCGAACGCAGAATTGCCGCCGAGAGTATCGCAGAGTGTCTCGCCGGTTTCAACTGGCGGTGCGCCGTACGGCCAGAATGGTCAAATCGTCGGCGGGCGGCTGGCCGCCGCAAAAGTCCTCGACGCGGTGTCCAAGGCGAACCACAAACTCGCTGGCGGGCAACGAGACAAACTCGCGGATCGAAGCGTGCAGGCGATCGTAGCCGAATGCCTCGCCGTCGGGACGAGCGGCTTCGACAATGCCGTCGGTGCTCAGCAACAGCCAGTCGCCCGCGGCCAACGAAATCGGCGTGCCCAACGGATAGGTTTCGTCTTCGGTCACGCCGATGGGCAGGCCGGTCGATTCGAGTGCCGCAATCTGCCGCGTGGTCGCCGAATAGTGCAGCGCCGGAGCATGCCCGGCGTTGGCGAATTCGAGCGTGTGCGTGCGCGGATCGAGCGCGGCAAGAATCATCGTAATAAAATGCCCCTCGGCCAGGTCAGCCGCCATCGCATGATTGAGCATTTCCAGCAAACGCCCGGCGCCCGAGTGAGCCAGCATCAGCGACCGCAGCGCCGCCCGCACCGACGCCATCAGCAGGCTGACGCCCAGGCCGTGCCCGCTGACATCGGCCACCACCAGTCCCACGCGGCCGTCGCCCAGCGGCATGACGTCGCAATAGTCGCCGCCCACCGCCTGGTTGGGCCGCCACCAGGTGGCCGCGTCGTAGCCGGCGATTGGCGGCAACCGCTCGGGCATGAACCGCCGCTGGACATCGCGGGCCAGGCCCAGGGCAAAGTCGAGCTCTTGCCGCTCGCGCAACTGCTCGACCATGCGAGCGCGGTCGAGCGCCACCGCCGCGTGCTGCGCGAAAGCTTCGAGCAGCGGCTCGTCGAACTCGTCGAACGGGCCGCCGTCGTTGTTCAAACATTGCAGCACTCCCAGCAGCGCCCCGTCGCGCGGCGACGTGAGCGGGGCGGCCAAAATGCTGCGCGTGCGGTAGCCCGTCTTGAGATCGACCTCGGGGCTCCAGCGCGGGTCGCTGGCGGGGTCGCGCACATTGACCAGCGCTCGATGCCGGGCGACATAGCCGCTGATGCCCTGGTCGAGCGAGTGACGGATTTCGGAAACTTCCAGCTCGGTGGCCACGCGCGTAAACAGCTCGTCGCGCGCCGGATCGTATTGAAACAATGTCGCCCGTTCGCAGACCAGCGCCTGGCAAGCGGCCTGGGCAATGGTTTGCAGAATGGTGTTCAGATCGACCTCGGCGGCCAGCTCGCGCGTCACGTCGAGCAACCGCACCAAGGCGGCCAGCCGTTGCTGGTACAACACGTCGCCGACTCGATCGGAGATGAGCAAGTCGGTCAAAGGCGCCTGCGAATTTGGCATGGGAAAGCCCGCGTGCAGAGTAATTCGTCCGCGGATAGAATGTCTTGAACCGCC
The DNA here is from genome assembly GCA_036379195.1 of Pirellulales bacterium. Lineage (GTDB taxonomy): Bacteria > Planctomycetota > Planctomycetia > Pirellulales > JAICIG01 > JAICLL01. Next base: position 1,281 of record DASVHB010000087.1, on the reverse strand, counting down.
GCGGGCGTCAACGGGCGGCCGCGGCCATCTTCAAACACCTGATTTCCCGATGTAGACCATGTTCAATCCGCAATTGGTTTTCCCTGGCCGGGCGAGACTGGGCGGCGGGGCTTTTGCAATTCTCGGTGTCCTGATTGCCTGGCCGGTCGTGGCCGCGACGCCGTCGATCCGCATGACACACGAGCCAGGCCGATCGCCGGTCGTCGATCTGATCGTCGAGTCGGCGAGCGATCGCGCCAGCGCCGAGGAATGGGCTGAACGTTTCAAGCTCTATGTAGCTACCGATCAGCAGGCGGCGGATGAGCCGGCGGTGCTCGGCACTTATCAAGCGATTTCGAGCGGGGTGCGATTCACGCCGCGCTATCCGCTTCAGCCCGGCCTGCGATATCGGGCCGAGTATCGCGCGGGCGACGGTGCCATTTTGGACGAGGTGTTCCAGGTAGCCGAGCGGCCGCCAATGGCGGCCACCGAAGTGGCGGTGGTCTACCCCACGGCCTCGGAGTTGCCAGAGAACCAACTTAAGTTTTATCTGCATTTCACAGCCCCCATGGGCCGCGGCGAAGCTTACGATCATCTCCGCCTGCTCGATGAAGCCGGCGATGATCTCGATCTGCCGTTTTTGGAAATCGGCGAAGAGCTGTGGGACCCGTCGGGCAAGCGGCTGACGCTGCTGCTCGACCCGGCGCGCGTCAAGCGCGGACTGAAGCCGCGAGAAGAGCAAGGGCCGGTGCTCGAAGCGGGCCGCCGTTACTCGCTGGTGGTCGGCCGCCACTGGCGCGATGCCGCGGGGCGATCGTTGGCGGGCGAGTTTCGCAAGCGATTCTCCGTGGGTCGGCCCGACGAACTCTCGCCCGATCCGCGGCGCTGGCAACTTAGCTCGCCAGCCGCCGGTTCGCGCGAGCCGCTGATGGTGCGGTTTGGCGAGTCGCTCGATCAGGCGTTGCTCGAGCGCACGTTGTGGTTGACTGACGCCGGTGGCGAGCCGCTCGAGGGCAAAGCTGAGATCGGCCAGCAGGAAACGAACTGGAGCTTTGTGCCGCGGCGTCCTTGGCAACCGGGCCGGTATCGGCTTATGGCCGAGGCGATCTTAGAAGACCTGGCGGGCAATAGCATCGCGCGTAAGTTCGAAGTCGAACGAACGCGCCCTGTGCCCAAAGAAGATGCCGAACCCGCGATCGTTGAATTCACCGTGAGCAATGATCAATGATTGCGCCGGCTCGTGTGCAATGCGGGTTAAACCCGGGCGGTCGCCTCGAACTCGATGGCGGCGACGGCGTAGAC
>DASVHB010000086.1:0-4250 GCA_036379195.1 Pirellulales bacterium | reverse complement strand
ATACACTCCAGCCAACCCTGATAAAAAGCCAATAGATGGGTCCTCGGCTGCGAGGCGACACGCAGCAGCGACAGCGCCGATGGCGATAGGCCACGCGGCACGGCGGCTTCGACCACCGGGCCGTCGAGCACCATCTTGCCGGCTTCGGTTTGCGCGCGGCGCTTGTGCGCGACCGAAAGCGTCAACTTTTCGGCGTGGACCGTCACCAATAGCACCGGATAGGGAACCGTGCGATGGACCAATTCGACCAGGCGCGCGGGCTTGCCACCGCCGCGAAGCCCAAGCGAGAGCACTGCGATCTCAAGGTGCTCTCGCGCTTCGTCGCGATACGGCGGCACTCCGATGGCCGCCGGCTTCAGCGCCGCGACCCACATCAGCTCCTCGATGCCCTCGTTGATCCGTCGCTTGTCGGCGGCGGTCGGCGTGGCATTCTCGATGAGCAACGTTTTTGGTACGCGCCGGTCCAGTCGTGTCGCCGGCGGCAGCTCGAGCGCGGCAATCAGGTCGCCGGCGTTCATTCGGGCGACTCGGGCAAGACGACCAGAAACGCGACCACCTCGAAATCGTTCATGCCGGCAAACTCGCCTCGCGCGGCATGCGTGCCGCCGGGCGTAAAGAGGCTGGCCACCGCCCGCTCTTGGCTTTTTCCGGCGATCGAGGCCACCGCGGCCGCCAGCAACCGCTGCGTCGCGGTCATATCGGCCCCGCCGCGGGTGGCGCGATCGAAGCGGGCCACGGCGGCTGCATCGGGCAGGTCGCGGCCCACACAGAGCCGGCGCAACCGGTCGAGAATCTGCTTAGCTTGCGTGAACGCCAAAAGCGTCGCGCCGCCGTCGCCCACGTGTACCAGGTAATGCGGCCCGAGGGGATAGCCCGGCTCAAACGATTGCTTCGCCGCGTCGCCGGCGGCACGGAGGCAAAAAATAACGCCTGGAGAGATGTCGAGATCGTCGCGCGCCCGCGTCGCGACGGCAAATGTGCCCCACGGCAGATGGTCGAGCACGCCTGGATGCTCGCGCATAAAGCCGGCCAGCTCAATGCGAAAATCGGTCAGCGTTAGGTCGGCGATCGAGACTCCGCTGGAAAGGTCTTCGAGATCGATCACCGCGTCTTGCAGCTTGAGAAGCTGCTTGCGGCGGTACTCCAGATCGTTCATCTGGTTGCCCGACTGCTGCTCGATGAGGTTCTCTTCGCCGGTGGCCGAAATGTCGAGCAACACCATCCGCCCGCTGACGCGTTGTTCGAGATTGATGTATTCCTCCAGCTCGATATTGGGCCAGAAGTTGACCAACTGAATCTGCGCGTTGGGCGAGCCGATGCGATCGATGCGGCCAAATCGCTGGATGATGCGCACGGGGTTCCAGTGAATATCGTAGTTGACCAGGTAATCGCAGTCTTGCAGGTTCTGGCCTTCGCTGATGCAGTCGGTGGCGATCAACAGATCGAGCTCTCCCTCGGCTGCCAGATCTTGCGGACGTTCTTTGGAGCGCGGCGAAAAGGCGCTGAGGATGCTGGCCAGGTCCTTGCGCAAGCCCGGCAGCGTGGTCTGATTGCCCCCAGCGCCGGTGACCAGAGCGCTGTGCAGACTAAGTTGCTCGTTGGCCCAGGGGGCAAGCTGCTGATAGAGATATTTGGCGGTGTCGGCGAAGGCGGTGAAAACGATCACCTTGCGGTTGCCGGCATTGATGGGGTTGCGGCACTTGGACGCGATCAACTCGCGCAACGCTTCAAGCTTGGCATCACGCGCGGCGTCGATCTGCCTGGCCGCAAGGTGCAGGGCCGACAAGCGATTGCGGTCTTCGATCAGGTCTTGTTTCCAACGGATGAGGTCGACGTCCTGCAAAAGTACCTTGACTTTGCGGCCCACCAGCAGGCTTTCCATCGCGGGGTCGTCGAGATCGACGTCGGCGATATCGAGCTCTTCAAAGGCCTCGGCCCGCGATTCGATGCGCGCCAGCGTGGCCTCCACGTCGGCGAGCTGCCGCGCCAAGGTGAGCGTGAACGAAGAGACGGCGCTTTCCATGCGCTTGAGCACATTGACGCGGAGCAGGTGCACCAGGCTCTCCTCGCGATCGACCTGCCGGAAAAAGCCCTCGCCCCCGCGAATTTCGGTGCTGTATTTGGCGTCGTAAGCGGGCTGCTTGTGGGGCAACACGTAACGCAGCGGCGCGTATACGGCGAGGTTCAGCCGGCGGATCTCGCTGTTGATTTCGCGGATCGAGCTGAATTGGCCCGCACGGTCGACGTCGGGCTTGATGTTGACCGGCTTCAGGCGATCGGGAAATCGGCCCATTTCCTCGGTGCCGTAATATTTTTCGATATGCTTGCGCGAACGTGCAATGGTCAGCAAATCGAGCATCGTGAAATAATCGAACCCGAGCATGTCCATCAGCCGCGCGGGTGTGCGCTGGCTTTCTTCCAGCGCCAACCAGCGGTTGAACTGCTTTTGAGCCAGTCGCGTGGTGGCGTCGATGCTTTGGATGCCGTGCTCGGCCAGGGCGTCGTCGCTGCCTTCGGTGGCGAAGGCAATCTGGTTGCGCAGGTCGGCCAGCCGATTGTTCACCGGAGTGGCCGAGAGCATCAGTACGCGGGTCTTGACGCCTTGCTGGACGATGCGCCGCATGAGGCGATCGTAGCGCGTTTCGCCGCCGGCACGGGGCGTTTTCTTGTTGCGAAAGTTGTGCGATTCGTCGATGACCACCAGGTCGTAGTTGCCCCAATTGACGTGGGCCAGGTCAATATCGCCCGATAGGCCACCGTCGCGCGAAAGATCGGTGTGGTTGAGGACGTCGTAGTTGAAGCGATCGGCGGCCAGCACGTTGCGACGGTCGTTCGCTTTGTAGAGGGTCCAATTATCTCGCAGCCGCTTGGGCGCCAGCACCAGAACGCGGTCGTTGCGCAGCTCGTGGTACTTGATGATGGCCAGCGCCTCGAATGTTTTCCCCAGCCCGACGCTGTCGGCGATGATGCAACCGCCGAAACGTTCGAGCTTGTCGATAGCGCCGATCACGCCGTCGCGTTGAAACTTGAAAAGCTTTCTCCAGACAGCGGTTCCGCGGATGCCGGTGGCCGATTTGACGATCCGTTCTTCGTCGATCTGCTGCCCGCGTTCCTTAAAGAGGTGAAACAGAATCAGGTGGTAGATCAGCGCGGGGCTTTTCGCGGACGCCAGGGCTTGCAAGCGATCGAGCAATCGCTGTTTGGCGTCATCGACGCTCGGGCAACTTTCCCAGACGCCGGCAAACCATTTGCGGAACATCTCGCATTCGTCGTCTCGCTCGCAGACTTGCACGAGGCCGAACTGGTTGCTGACCGCCAGACCAAGTCCCTCGGTCGAGAACGGGCAGTTTCCCACAAGCACCGTTTGCCGTCCCGACGCTTCATCCTTGGCTGCGATAAAACACTGGGGCAATAACGCGGAAGCTTCTCGCACCTCGGCTTTGAGCGACAACCACTCGCGACATTCCCTTGCCAACCAGGGCGCCAGCAGCCGGCTGCGAGCGGCGCGGTCCGCTTCGCCGCCCAACAGTGCCAGGTCGCTGCCAGCGGGTTGTGGCAAGACGAGCCGGCAGGCGCCGACCCGTTGCAGAGATTCCAGCAGTTCCGCAAAGGCAAATAACGAAAATGCGGACGTGGCGAGATCGAGCCCCGCACCCTCATCGAGCGAAACCCTTAGCTCGTCAACGGCGCGCTGGTTACCACTGTTTGGTATGAGCTTCATCGCGTCGCTACATGCGAGTTTTTCAGGACTTCCTCCGCAAGCTGCCGTCGAGCGTCAAGGAGCGAGCCGATTTCGAAATAGCCGGTGGCGACGTCGATGGCTTTGGAAAGATCGCACCAGTCGCGCAGATAGCGGAGTACTTTCCAGTCGTCGTCGCTGTTATCGACGATGAACAGCTCGCCGCCGGATTTGCTGGTGCGCTTTGGCATCGCTTGCCCGCCGGAATGACCCGACGCCCGGTAGAGTTCGCCCGCGTGCCCGACAGCGGCCAACGCGGCGCAGACGGCAGCGTACCACATCACCGTGACATTGCAAGAAACAGTCAGAATTCGGGATTCAAGGCTGCCGATGCCCGTGAAACTTAGGGGCCTCAGCGCAGGTATAACCTTTCAGGGAGAGCCTGGGCGGATTTCGGGATTCAGCATGCAGCACTCAGCGAAGCGGAGCCAAGCGCTTGCGTAAACCTCTGTTGATGCGTTCGGCAAGCGCCGCAACTCGCGCAGTTCACACAGGTTGAGCGCCGCAAACG
>DASVHB010000085.1:0-3136 GCA_036379195.1 Pirellulales bacterium | reverse complement strand
GTGGCTGGTGGCTGGTGGCTGGTGGCAGAGCCTTGGCGATGCCCCGGCTCATGATATTCCCAACGAGTTTTTAAGGCAGACGTTCACCTGTTTCATGAGACTCCAAGACAGCGTTCCTATTTTGCGCCGCACCAGCCGTTGCTCGACGGTCGCAATGTTCTCGCAACCGACCACCGAATCGAACAGCAAGCCGGCTTGTTGCCCTTCCGGAGATGCAGCCTCAATCAGCAACTGTGTCGGCTGATGTGCGCGATGAGTGGTCGAAGTAATCGCAAGTACAATCGTGTTTGTCAATCGGTGATTATTCCGATCGTTCTGAATGACCAATGCCGGGCGGACTTTAGCTCCCACCCCGGAACTGAACGGGAACGTCACCAGTACAACGTCACCACGGCGGATCGTCATGCGGGCGGGCGATGAGAATCGTAGTCGTTGTAGGCATCCAGCGCCGGATCGTCCCAGCCGGCGGCCCCCAATGCCCTCTCTTGCGCAGTATAGGTCTCACGAATATCTAAATCGCCCGCTTCCAGAAGCCCGCGCACTTTCTGATACGTCTCGACCGGGATCAAAACATATTGGATGTGCTTTACCGGGTCGTCGACAAAAAGCGGTCCGCCAGAAAGCTGTTCAAGAGCTACTCGCTGCTCGTTGCTGAGTGTGGGCATCATGACTACAAATATATCTCTTTGCCCGGTTCGATTCAATTCTCGGCCGGTTTGGCGTACACTGCACTTATGGATGACATTTCCGATTATTCGCATGATCTTCTCGCACACGTCCTAGCCCCGAACTATCGGCCGGCCAAGCCGCGGCAAATTGCCAAAAAGCTGCACGTGCCCGAACATCGGCTGCGAGAATTCAAGCGGCAGATCAAACAGCTCGTCAAGTCGGGCAAGTTGGCCTATGCCGACAAACATCGTATTGTGCCGCCGGCAGGTGCGGGCGCGCGCGACGGCCGCTCGAAAAAGCACAAGCCGGCTGAGGGGCAGATCACCGGCGTGTTTCGTCGCAACCAGGCTGGCTTTGGCTTTGTGCGGCCCGCGGGCACGCTGCCAGGCGTGGGACGCGAGCAAGACATCTACATCGGCGCCGAGGCCGCACGCGACGCCGCCAGCGGCGACGTGGTGCTAGTGCGGCTGCTCAAGGGCGGAGGCGGCCGCTCGCGCGGCGTGCGCGGCGCCATCGTCGAAGTTATCGAGCGTGAGACGCACCAGTTTGTCGGCACGTATTTCGAGCGGGGCGGCAGTGGCTGGGTGCAGGTCGACGGCACGCTCTTCGCGCGGCCAATCTTTGTCGGCGATCCGGGGGCCAAAAACGCCCAGCCCGACGACAAGGTGGTGTTTGAAATGGTCCGCTTTCCCACGCACACGCACGACGGCGAAGGCGTGATTACCGAGGTGCTGGGCAGCCGCGGCGCGCCGGGGGTCGATACACTCTCGATCATCCGCGAATTCAACCTGACCGAAGAGTTCGCCGCCGATGTGCTCGACGCCGCCAGAGCCGAAGCCGACGCCTTCGACGAAACCAACCTGGCCGATCGGCTCGATCTGACCGACGAGACGATCATCACCATTGACCCGGTCGACGCCCGCGATTTTGACGACGCCATCTCGCTGCGGCGCGAGCCGAACGGGCATTGGCTGCTGGGGGTTCACATTGCCGATGTTTCGCACTTCGTGCGGCCGCGGTCGCCGCTCGATCGCGCCGCTTACGAGCGCGGCACGAGCGTCTATCTGCCCGACCGCGTGATTCCGATGCTGCCGGAGATCATCTCCAACGGGCTGGCCAGCCTTCAGCCCGACCGAGTGCGCTACACCAAGACGGCCTTTTTAGAATTCACGGCCGAGGGCGTTCCGGTGGCCAGTCAGTTTCATTCGGCGGCCATCAAGAGCCAGCGGCGGTTTACCTATGAAGAGATTGACGATTACCTGGCCAATCCCGCTGCCTGGCGGACCAAGCTCACGCCGCACGTGAACGAGCTGCTGGGCCGCATGCAAAAGCTGGCGATGATGTTGCGGCGGCGGCGCACCGAACGCGGCTCGCTCGAGCTGTCGATCGACGAAATCAAGGCCGATCTCGACAAGCACGGCCGCGTGGTTGGTGCGCACAAAGTGGTGAACACCGAAAGCCATCAGATCATCGAAGAATTCATGTTGGCTGCCAACGAGGCGGTGGCCGAGCGGCTGGCCGAAGCGCAGTGGCCGTTTCTGCACCGCGTGCACCACTCGCCCGACCCGCGCAAGCTGCAAGCGCTCGGCGAGTTTGTGGCGGCGTTGGGCTTTGAGACCGAGAGTCTGCAAAGCCGTTTCGAGTTGCAGCGGCTGCTTGGCCAGGTGGCCGGTCAACCACAACAGCACGCGATCAATTATGCGGTGCTGCGCAGCTTACAGCGGGCGGTCTATAGCCCGGAAGAAGAAGGGCACTATGCCTTGGCCAGCGATTGCTACTGCCACTTCACCTCGCCGATTCGCCGCTACCCTGACTTGGCCATCCACCGGCTGATCGACGCACTGCTTACCGGACAAAAACCCCGACACGATTTCTCGGAGTTGGCGGTATTGGGCGAGCATTGTTCAGAACGAGAGCAGCGGGCCGAAGAAGCCGAACGCGAGCTGACCAAAATCAAGCTGCTCAACTATCTGAGCGAGCGGGTGGGTCTGGAACTGGACGCCATCATCACGGGCGTCGAGCAATACGGCTTGTTCGCCCAGGGCATTGAGTTGCCCGCCGAGGGGCTGATTCACGTCACATCGCTGGCCGATGATTTTTATCAATACGATCGGCGCACGCACACCTTGGCAGGGCGCCGCGAGGGCAATCAATTCCGCCTGGGCGACCGGGTGCGCGTCGTCGTCGCGCAGGTCGACGTCGACCGCCGCGAGCTCGACTTCCGGCTCGTCGAACGTGGGGAGCGCGCCGAGCCGCGCGGGCGCTCGCGCGCCAAGGACGAGAACAAGCAACGCCCGAAGTCGCGGGTCTCGAAGTCATCGGGCGACGGTGGCAAAAAAAGTCGCGCGCCCAAAGCCGAAACGGGCGGCGCTAGCGGCTCGCGCCCGCGCAAGAAAAAACGCAGGTAGCTCCCGGCCTCATGCCGGCTGGATGATCTCGTCGACCTGATTGAGCCTCCGTCAAGCTC
>DASVHB010000084.1:0-8616 GCA_036379195.1 Pirellulales bacterium | reverse complement strand
AAATGTTGCTGCGCCGTGCGGACTGCGTGCTTCCACTTTTTGCCAAATCGTTTTCCATCAATTACGCGGTCAACGGCATTATTGCATAGATCGGGATGCAAATCTGCAACCAGCGGGTGTAGCTCTTCGGTCGAAAGCCGGCCATGCACGCGAAGCAAATAGCAGATTGTCTTACCAAAGAGCGTATGCATCGCACCGCCTGCAAGGCGCATCCGCAAAAGGTCATCCTCAGCGGATTGAAGAGCCCGCGCAAGCTCCCGTCGCGCCGATGCAGCCACAGTGCGCCGTTGTTGCTCAAAGGATTCACGCAGCCGCGCCGCAGCAGCGCAGTATGCAGCCAACCTATCGCGCGAAACCGTTGCTCCAAGATCCGCCAACTCAAGGAGGTCCCGTCGCACTTTTCGGACGATGTTGCGGTTCCGGAGTTCAACGCCGTACTCGAAGTTGTGGCGCAGGCCGCCCGCCGTAAGGTTGCCGGACGTTATTATCGCGGCCTCGCCGTCAGCTACAAAAACTTTCGCATGGAGTCGCGGGAGGTGCCGAACTATGGAATCGGTTAGCATCGCGGCAAGAGACATTACCGCGCCCGGGTCAGTCGCAGTCTGGCAGACGTTCACCGGCGAAAGATCCGTGACGAAGACAAGTCGCCCCGCGGCCCGCATTGGAGCGGACAGGTGTTCACCGACAAAATCTGTACCGTACGCCGCCACGAACGGTGACACAACAACGAGCTCTGAACGTGCACCTTTGACGAGCGAGGCCAAGGTCACATGCCACTGCTTTCCTAAGGGACGGATTGACGGCATTGCCAGCATTCGTGGTTCTGCGAACGCGAGGCGCGCGCAGTTGCGCGCAACGCCTTCGATTCAAGGTTCGCGGTTCTAATGAGGCTCGGCGGATTGGGTAGCGGTGCTTAATAAGCTCATGGTCGCGCTGTAAGGCCGTAGGACTCAGCGGTTGTCCCCAATGTCGAGCACGAAACTGCCCGTCGGCTTCAGTATGCGCTTGATCTCGGCACAAAACGGCATGAACCACGCAATGTAGCGATCAAGTGGTTCATTCCCGTATTCTTTCTTTCGGGTCAACGCGAACGGCGGGGAGGTGAGCACCAAATCGACGCTGTTCGTGGGCAACGCGGTGAGTAGCTTCATCGCATCAATTTGATAGAGGGCCCCGCTCGGCGTGCTATACGCGGGCTGGAATTCCCCAAGGCGAAGATCGTTGACCCAACGTAGATCCTCATGGAGTCGGTTTTGCGTCAACATCCTAGCTCGCTCCCGCGCCCTCGGCCTTGTTCAACCGATCATTATCCGGCCCAGGGGGCCTTCCCGCAATCCGTCTTTGTGTCCTCGGAAAGGAGAGAATTAGCTGATTGACTTGGCAAGGGCACGGTGGAGGCCGGGGCGACGATAGTATTCGCCGCCTACGGCTGGCCCGCCGGGCTGACCGACGATGAAATCTTGGCGAAGCTGTTGGAGCTTAATCTGGCCCGTGACCCGGCGCGTTGATTCGGTCTGGCGTGCGCAAGATGGATGGCTTTGGGCCTCGGACGAGGCCAAAGTTTAGGTCCGATTTTGTTCCGCTCCGCCACCGCCGGGCTCGTCCCGGCGCGAACCAATGCCGATAATCGAAGACGAATAAGGCCAAAATGCCTGCGGTGACCTAGGTGATGGTATGGGCTACGGCGGCTTTGAGCATCAGTGGCGCCAAGCGCACGCCGTTTTGCGTCATTGTCAATCTCTCGATTGGCCCCTGGGCGCTTTTCGTGTTCTGCGTCCGGTTATCTCGGCATTGGCAAAAACAGTTCGGCCACGGCGACGGCGATGCCCATCAGCGAGCCGCCGGCAATCAGGCCGGCGCAGATCGGTTCTTGATTCTGAACCACGACTTGGTTGCCGCGCGACTGCTTGTCGTGAAACAATTGCTCGGCCAGCCAGAACAACAACGAGCCAACGAAAATCGACAGACAAGTGGGAAACGGAATCAAGAACCCCAGGCCCAGCGCCACCGGCGACAGCGGAAAGCGGCCGCGCGTGGCCATGCGAGCGATCTCTAAGGCGATGCCAATGAAGATGCCCGCCAGCGCGGCGCTCTGGGCCGTCGGCTGGATTCTGTGCAAACCTTCGGCCAGCACGTCGGCCACCGCTTTCCATACGGTCGCCGACGGCATGGGATACTTCTTGGCATCCATCGCGTAGGGAACGGAAAGCTCAGTCGCCAACAACTGGTCGGGCGGTAGTTTAAGAAACACCAGATAAAACACCGGAATCGACAACACCGCGCCGGCCAGAATGCCCAGCAAATGACCGACCGCCTGTTGCCGCGGCTTGGCCCCCAGCATGTAGCCGGGCTTGATGTCTTGCAGCAAATTGGCGGCGTGGCTGGCTACCTCGCCGGTGATGCCCGCCGTCATCAGGTTCACTTCTTTGTTGCCGGGCGCCAGGGCGCCGAAGGTCAACTGCGTCAGCTTGCCCATTGCGCCGATGGGGGTGATCGAAGTCAGCCCGGTCGAGTTGATCGCGATCAGGCAAAAGAAAAACACCAGCGCGAGAGCCGCTACCGACAGCCAATAGTCGATGCCAAAAAATTGTCGAGCCATCACGGCCACCAACACGCCGATCAACGGCACGCCCACCAGCGATACGCCCAGCGGCAGTTCAATGTGCGCCAGCACGTCGGTCTGGCGCTGCGCGTCGCGCGGGCGAAAGACGCCGGCCAGTTTCATCAGGGCCTGCCACAAAATCTGCGGCTTGCCGAAAAACGCCAGCAGCGACGCGGCGGTCATCATGGCCACGCCGCACCACAGCGACCAGAAAGTGATTTCGCGAAAGCCGATCGTGCCCTTGGCGTTGGGCGTGATGTCGCCGCGAGCGATCATGATTGGCGCCAGCACCGCGTAATTGACGATCGCGCCCAGCAGCAGCGAGATGCCGGTGCGAATGCCCATCAAGCCGCCGGCGCCAACCATCGGCAGATCGAGCTCGGGCCGCAACGTCAGGTTCGTCACCGGCGTGCCCAGAATCTCCGGCTCGCCGGTGTGTTGATAGATCCAGTCGTCCAAGAATTCCGGCACATGCGGGCGGAAGTTCTTGAAAGCCAGGTAACCGGTGAGCGTTTCGTTTTGCAAAAACTTGACCAGCCCGGCCAGCGCGGCGAAGGCAACCAGTAGCTTGGCCTTGAGCAGCCCCGTGGCGGCGTCGCCGTGGTGGAGCGAGTCCATCACGATGCCCGCCGCCCGGCCTTCGGGAAACGGCTGCTGCTCGTCGTTGATAAAGCGGCGCTTGAAGGGAAAGGCGAACAGCACGCCCAGCACCGCCAGCACGATCACCCACGACATGAGCTGCCACATGGGAATCACTCGTTCGGTGACCATCATGTAGGCGGCCAGGCTCGAGATGAGCGGCGAAGTCATGTAGCCGCCCGCCGTGGCGACCGACTGCATGGCGTTGTTTTCGAGGATGGTGAACTCACGGGCGAGTCCCAACCGCGAGAGCGTCTTGAACAGCGCAAACGCCAGAATGACCGAAGTGATGCCGACGCCGAGCGTCCAACCGGTCTTCGCGCCCACATAGATATTGGTCAGCGACAATACCGCTCCCAGCACCATGCCGGTCAGGGCCGAGCGCAGCGTCAGTTGGGGCATGTCGCCACGAAAGACGTTCTCCAGCCACCAGCGGTCTTTCTGCTCGAGCGACCAGGTGCGGATTTGTTCGTCGGTCAGTTCGTGAATGGGCACCGCGTGTCTCCTTCGGTTCGCCGATGGAGACATGGTATCGGATGCGAAACGCGCGACAAAGCCCGCCCCGGATAGCTTACTTTCGCGGAGCAAAAGGCGACGATGAGGCGCTCGGCTATTTACGAACCGCAGGGCGCGGTGTTGGCGGCGTCGATGCCCAGAATCAGCGGCAGCAACGGCCAACCGGGAAGCGGCATTTCGCGTTGACGGCGAACCTGCGGCGACCAGCCGCGGCGGATCTCAGCCGAACGCCGACGGATTTCATCGGGGCTGGGCACCCAAGAGTCGTCGCGCGTGTTGAAGCGATCGTGTTTTTTGCCAGGTGTACGTACCATGATTTTTACCTCCATGAAGCGGGATGGGCGGCCCGTCGGGCCACCGCCCGCAGGCAAGTCTGTCGTTTCGGCGATCGAAATTCGACGCTGCCCCTGATAAGCAAGCGGTATGCCAAACGCCGCTCCCCGCTGTGTCTTGCTGACACACGTTGGGGTTTTTTCGACACAACATCTTTGCGCCATGGCATTTACACCTCGTCGTGCCGGCGGTTGCGTCCTCTCGGCGACTGTGGCTCCGCGGAGAACGCGCCGTGCAGCCAGCGCGTCATGAGTCGAAAAACGATACAGCAGCGTCGCTAGGTGTTTGAAGCGCGGCCGGTTGGTCAACGCACTAACAGGCCAGCGTTGTTGGCTGCGCCTTCGGCTGCGTTAACGATTCGCCGGCCATGCCGCCCGGCTGGGTGGCGTGAATCCGCCTCCATCGCAGGCGCCGCACCCAATAAAAGAGCACCGGCAGCAACAAGTCGATGACTTCGTCAGCCACCAAAATGCCGCCGAGCACCGGGGCCGCCATTGGCTTGATGACTTCGGCGCCCACGCCGCTGGCCCACAGCATCGGCGCCAGCCCCAGAATGGTCGTGCCCTCGGTGAGCAGCTTGGGCCGCAGGCGGTGTACCGCGCCTTCTATCACAGCCTGGCGTAGCTCGGGCAACGACATTTGTTCCAGTCCGCCGCGGCGCGCCACCGCCTCGCGCAGATAGACCAGCATGATGATGCCGGTCGAGGTGGCCATACCGAAACAGGCGATATAGCCCACCAACACCGTGACCGAAAAATCGTAGCCCAGCAGCCACTGAAAGATGACGCCGCCGGCGATGGCGCCCGGCACCGCCAGCAACATCAACAGCGCGTCGGCCAGGTCGCGGTAGGTCCAGAAGAGGATCGCCAAGATCAAAGCGACCACCAGCGGCAAGACCCACGCCAGTGTGCGCAGCGACCGCACATCGTGCTCAAACTGCCCGGTCCATTCCACATAAACGCCTTCGGGCAGCCGCACTCGCTCTGCCACGGCGCGGCGCGCCTCGTCGACAAACGTCACGGCGCTGCGTCCGCGTACGTTCAGACGTACATAGTTGCGCAGCAGCCCGTTTTCGCTCTTGATCGAGGCCGGGCCTTCCGCCAGCCGCACCTCGGCCACGTCGCCCAGCGGCACATCGCCGGCCACCGGCAGCCGCCGGATCGCTTCTTCGTCGTCGCGCCAGGGGCGGCTGAATTGAACGCGCACGCCGTGCCGCTGGCGTCCTTCGATCGTTTTTGTCACCACCTGCCCGCCCAAGGCAAGCTCGATGGCCTGATTGATTTCAGCTATGCTCACGCCGGCCTGCGCGGCCCGTTTGTAATCGACGCGGATTTCCAGATATCCCTTACCGCGGACTGTTTCGGCCATGACGTCGGCGGCGCCGGGCAGTTGCTTCAACGCCTCGGCGATCGCGTCCGAGGCGTTCACTACGTCGTCGAGCTGACGGCCTAGCACGCGCACGCCCACGTCGGTGTTCACCCCGGTGAACAGCATATCGACGCGGTTCTGGATCGGCCGCGTCCAGACATTGGCCCAGCCGGGCATTTGCAGCGTGCGGTCGAGCTCGCCCCCCGGATCGGACAATTCCTCCGGCGTGCTCGGCCACAGCAGCGTGCGGCCGCGCATGTCGGCCGCCAGCGATTCTTGCAATTCTTTCAATTCGGGCTGAGGGGCCACGTCGGGTCGCGCAAACGAACGGTGACCAGGGTGATGCCCGGCGTGCGGCAGCGGCGGACGAGCGCGAAACCGGCGTACTTGCGCCAAATAGTCCGCCAGGCCGGCGTCGCGCACGGTTGCCCGCGCTAACACCTCTTCGATCGCCAACCGCGTGAAGCTATCGACGCCGCGTTGCTGTAGTTCGGTATTGAGCTGCCGCAAGTGCGTCTGCCAGCTCGAGTCGAAGAACTCGCGCATGTCGTCCGTCAACCGCGTGAAAAAAGTCGGCGATGGCTTGCCGAGCGATTGGCCGAGCCAATCGGCGGCCCGCTGCCACAAAGCGGGGCGGTCGGCGAACAGATCGACTCGCCCGGTGACGAGCTTCATTTCATTCATGTGATGCGCCGCGTGCCGCGACAGCCGCGTCACATCGTCGAGCGAGGGCGACATCGACAGGTGATGGTCGGCGTGATCGATCAAAGCCTGAGCGAGCTGAGAGGTTTCGCCGTCGGTCGGCGCGTGGGCGAGCAGGCCGTGCGGCTGCAGGCGAGCGATCATCCGCAGGACGAGATGCCGCACCAATTGCGGAGCAAGCGCTGTTTCGAACTCGCGATTGCGCAGATAGGCATATTCGCGCATCAGGCCGTCGAACCGCACGAGTGATTCGCCGGCGGCTTCGGAGACGATCGTTTCGCGGGCGGCGATGTCGGCCGGGGGGGCGATGAGGTTTCGTGTTGCCAAGGCTTCGAGCACCGCTCGCGTTTGTCGCCGCGCGGCCCGCTGCGGCAGTTTTCGCTTCGGCCAAAGCTCACGGGGCCGAAAATCGACCATGGTTTCGATCATGTCAATGGGGGCCGGATCGGAGGGCGTTTCGGCCCTGCCCGCCTTGCCTACCACCATGGCCACTTCGGGAAAGCGGCAGAGCACCATGTCGCGGGCCTTGAGATCGTCGGCGGCTTGGGCGATCGAGGCGCGCGGCACGGTGATCGGCATGTCCATCACCATGCCTTCGTTCAAGGGGGGCATTTTCTGCCAACCGAGCGGCCGCATGCCCTGCTCGGCGGCCAGCGCGGCCAGCGTCAGCGTCAGCGTGCAGAACAGGGTGCCGCGCCAGGTGCGCGTCAGTGCGGCCGTCAATGCCAAGAACAACAACAACACCGCCAGCAACACCGTGCGATGGCCCAGCGGCGCGCAGGCGACGATGAACGTGAGTGCCAACAGCCACACCAACGGCGCCGGGCGGTCGAGAAGGTACTCCAAGACGGGCCGATAGACGTCGCTCACACTGCGCACCAGCCAGCTTCGGCGCTCGTCGCGCAGGCGTCCGCGGATGAAGAAGGTACACAACGCCGGCACCAGCGTAATTGCCAACACGGCCACCGAAAGCATCGCCAGCGACTTGGTAAACGCCAGGGGCCGGAACATCTTTCCCTGAATACCGCCGAGGCAAAACACCGGCAGGAACGAGACCAGCATGATGGCCACCGAAAAGAAAATCGGTCGCCCGACCGTGCGGCAGGCGGGCAACACCAGGTGCCGCACATCACCCCGTACGGGCCGGTCGCCGAACCGCCCGTGGAGCGTGTGCATCACGTTTTCGGTCATCACGATCGACGAATCGACCAGTACGCCGATCGAAATGACAATGCCGGCCAGCGACATGATATTGGTTTGAATATCGGCGATGCCCAGCCGCCGCAGCACCCACATGGCGATGAACGCGCCAAGCGCCGCCAACGGCAGCGTGACGGCAATCACCACCGCCGTGCGGAAATGCAGCAGCACGAGCAACACGCAGATCGTCGCGGTGGCGATCGCCTCGAAGAGCGTGCCGGTCACGGTGGCCACGGCGCCGTGGATCAGCGGCGTGCGGTCGTAAACCGGCACCACGCGCACGCCGTCGGGCAAACCGGCCGAAAGCTCGTGAATTTTTTGGTGGAGGCGTTGTGTGACCTCCAGCGGGTTTTCGCCGTACCGCATGAGCACCACGCCGCCGACGGCTTCGTTGCCGTGCAGCTCCAACACGCCGCGGCGAAAGCGCGGGCCGATCGAGATCTTAGCCACCTCACTCAGCAATACAGGGCGGCCGCCGCTTTTGCCGATTACCAATTGCTCCAGGTTACGCACGATCTGCCGCGGGTCGGGCGAGGCATCATCGGCATCGGCGCCGAGCCGGGTCACGCCGCGCACCAGGTATTCGGCATTGGGCTTTTGCAGCACATAGCCGCCGGCCGATGCGTTGGCGTCGGCCACGGCCCGCGTCACGGCGCCGGCCGCCAGATTAAGCTCCGCCAGACGCGGCGGATCCAGGTCGATTTGGTACTCCATCACGTGCCCGCCCACGCTGGCCACTTCGGCGACGCCGGGCACGCTGGCCAATTGCCCGCGTACATACCAATCTTGAATCGAACGCAGCCGGCCCAGATCGTAGCCGCGCCCTTCGACCGCATACCAGAAGATCTGCCCGGTGGCCACGCCATCGGGCGCAAGGTAGGCGTGAACGCCGTCGGGCAAGTCTTCCGCCGCGGCGGCTAATCGCTCGCTGACTTGTCGCCGGGCAAAATAAAAATCGGTCGTATCATCGAGAATGATGCTGAGCGAAGCGAAATTGAACTCGCTCGACGAGCGCACCACCCGCACCCCCGCCAGACCCTGCAACTCGACCGACAACGGATAGGTGACCTGCTGCTCGATGTCGCGCGGACTGTGACCGGGCCAGTCGGCGAACACGATAAGCTGATTCTCCGATACGTTCGGGATGGCGTCGATCGGCGTTTGATAGACGGCGTAAACGCCCCACACGGCCAAAACGACACCCGCCACGATGACCAGCCCGCGATTGCGGATCGAGAATTCGATGATGCGGTCGA
>DASVHB010000083.1:0-2620 GCA_036379195.1 Pirellulales bacterium | reverse complement strand
GCAGCAGATCGTCGATGAGCCCCAGGCTTCGCTCGGCGGCCCGCACCGCCTGCCGCGCGGCCAGGGCGTCGACATAGGCCGTATACAGATCGTCGATCGCCTGTCGCACGGCGTCTTGATACTGCGCCCGCAAAATGCGTTGCTCGGCCTCGGCCACCGCGATGCGCGACTGCCGCTTGCCCGAATAATCGATCGGATAGACGATACTCAGGTCGTGATTGATTTCGCCGGGTCGCCGCTGCGAATATGAGCCATACGGAACGCCGTCGGCCGAGTAGAAGAAAAGCGGGTTGGCGCGCAGCCCGGCGGTGAGCACGTCGGCCTCGGCCTGGGGAATCTCAAACGATTTGGTGCGCAGATCACGGTTGACGCGGACCAGCCGGTTGATGGCTTCGTCAAGGCTCAGGCCGGCGAGCGGCGACTCGTCTTCGGCCACATCGGCGCCGGGACCGCCCGAGGGTTCGACCAGCTCGGCGCTGGGCACCGAGGGCAATTGCATTCGTTCGATGGCCGGGGCCAGACCGTGGGCAAAGCGGTCTTGACCCTGCATCGGAGGTCGAAACGCCGAAGCATTGTAGGGCCGGCGCGTCAAGGGACGCAGCGGCGCCAGTCGCCGGTGGGGGTCTTGTCCGAGCAAGATATCGTTCGAGCCGGGGCGGCGGCGGTACGGACTGGCCGCCGTGCCGGGAATTCTGCCCAGTTCCGTTTTTTGGCTGCGCTCGGCGTTCTCCTTGCCCTGAGCGATAATGATGATGTCGTCGGAAAGCGACACAAGCTGAGCGTGGCAAAGATGCGCGCACGCCTGCCACGCCAAACAACACCACAGCCATCGCACGACCGAACGTCGGCGCATCAATCCGGTACAGGGTTCAAGTTTACTGCCGCAACACGTTGGCCCGCGGCCCCAAGGCCGTCTTGGCCGCCTCGGGCAGGAGTTTCTCGGTGAGCCGCGTCACATAGTGCAGGCTGCTGCCCGGCCCCTGAAAGCCTTGCACCTGTTCGTCGACTTCGCTCTCTTGCCCCACGACCCGTCCCAGGTCGATATCGAACCGCACGGCGCCGTTCGCCTTGCTCTGCAGAATCTGAGCTTCGAGGGCCGGGTCGTTCACCGGCGTGAGCACCTGCGTCTCGATGGTGATCGAGGCCACGCCGTCTTTCACTTCTTCCAGCCGGAAGCGTTGCCGGGCCTTGATCTTTTTGCTGCCGCCCTGCGGGAGAGTGACGGTGATATCGGCGGGCATGTACCAGCGTTCGCCAATCGCGACCGCCTTTTCGGGCAGAGGCAGCGTGACGTTCTCTTGCATGGGCGTGGCCTGCACGAATTTTTCCTCGCGCTTGGTCACCTTGCCATGCGGGTCGAGCGTGAGCTTGGCCAGCGGCACGCCCACCGCCTTGGCCACGCCATCGAAACCCGCCGGCGGCGTTTTGTCGGTCTGGCTGTTGTAGCGCACCTCTTGGCGGCCGTCGAATTTCTGCCGCATGTCGACGCTCTCGACCGAGTGAACCAACTCGGCGTTTCCCTGGTCATCGACCGCGGCGATCTTCCAGACCTTGACCGACAGGCTCAGCGTATCGGCTGTTTGCGTGGTGCCTTGAATGGTGCTGCGCACCTTGGCGCGGTGCTCGACTTCCCAGCGCAGCGTTTCGTCCGGCCGAAATTTGTACTTCAATTCATAGGTTTTGGCGCCCGCGGGAACCTTCTCACCCGCAGCGGCGCTGTCAGCGGGTGAGGCAGCCAGGCAGGCGCACAGCAAGAGCGCAAGTGAAAGTCGGATCAACATGGAACTCGCATCCTTTCGAGTGGGTTAGCGCGGTCGCGACGGTTCGCCGCCGAACAAGCTGCCGCTCCAACCTAGTTTTTGACGAAGTGTGCGGTAATAGGCATGGCCCGCCGCCTCGACCAGCATGAACCGCGGCGTCGCCCGCCGAATTCTCACTCGGTCGCCCGCCGACAGGGTGCCCAGCACGCGGCCATCGACCACCACCGAGGTGCCCTCGTGCGGACGCGGCGCCACCAGCTCGTACACCCGATCGGCTGAATCGACCACGGGACGATTGGTAAGCGTGTGGGGGCTGATCGGCGAAATGACGAACGCTTGCAGGTCCTTCCGCAAGATCGGTCCTCCGGCAGACAGGCTATGGGCCGTCGAACCGACCGGCGTGCTGACAATCAGGCCGTCGCAACTATAGGTAGTTACCAATTCGGCGTCAACGTAGAGATGCACTTCGAGGATGGCGAAGGGCGGCCCGCCCAGAATGGCCACTTCGTTCAGTCCAAGCTGGCACGACGCATCGGACGGCCGCGATGGCGCGGTCGCCGCGCTGGCCTGGGCCGGCTCGTGGTGGCACTCAAACATCAGGTGTTCGACAATCCGCGGTTGGCCGGCGCAAATGCGCGGAAAGCTGGCAATGAACTCCTCGGGCGATAGGTCGGCCAGAAAACCTAGCTTCCCTAAGTTCACGCCGATCACCGGCAGTTGGCGGTAGCCCATTTGCCGCGCGGCCCGCAAGATCGATCCATCGCCGCCCAACACCACCGCGTACTCGGCCTCGAATTGCGATAAATCGGCCTGGAATGTTTCGTCCCAAACGACCGTTTCCGCATGGTCGTCGATCACCT
>DASVHB010000082.1:0-9199 GCA_036379195.1 Pirellulales bacterium | reverse complement strand
GGCGTTTGTCTCAACAAGGCCATTTAATATCAGTACGATTATCATACTACTGATGATTAGTGTTATCGTCATCTTACTGATCTTTGTCAAGCCAGATCGCGTGCTTTTTCTGAAATTGACGTAAACCACTTACTGGACAAGGCCTTGATACTCGCCAAAACGTCTTGACCGGTTGTTACGCTCACCTATAATGCACGGTCGTCTGCGTATTCGCCGTGGGAATCGCTCGAACTCTTATGTCCAGACTGACGCATCTGTCCAGACTGACGCATCGCCGAATTGCTTGGGCCATGGCCATGGGTTATGCGCTGGCGAGCATCGGCCTTGGCAATTGGCATTCCCACGGGCATTCCTACCACGGATCGCACGCGTGCCACCACGCCGGGCATGCTCCTCATGGGCACGATGAGCATGTCGGTTCGTCGCCTGAGCACTTGGCCATCGAGATGCAAGGCGAACATCGGCCCGGCTCGACGTCAGAAGACGACTGTGCTGTGTGCCGATTCTTGGCCCAAAGCGCGTTGCCCGTTGTCGCGGCTCTGTCGCCGACGCTCGACCAGGTCGTGGCGGAATCGCGAGTCGTCACCCCCACCGCCCCTGCAGTGTGGCTCGCCCTCGGCGGACCGGCGCGGGCGCCTCCTTCGGTCGTCTGATCGCTTTTGGACCTTGGCCGCTTCGTGTTGCGCCGTGGGTAGCTCCGCGTTGATAGGGCTGGCAGTGCCGGCCCGCAGCGATTGAAGTTATCGCGCGCCGCGACCGCTGGCGCCGAACTTCTTGGCGTATCTTCCACGCGCTGTTCGCCGCGCTTCACACGCTGGCCGCGCGTCGCAACGATCTGGAGTCTGCTTCAATGCCATCCAAACTTTGTTCATCCCTGGCGAGTTCGCAAAACCAACGTCGAGCGTTCACCCTGATCGAACTGCTGGTCGTCATTGCCATCATTGGCCTGTTGGTCGCCTTGCTGCTGCCCGCGGTGCAAGCGGCGCGTGAATCGGCGCGCCGCACCCAATGCGACAATAACCTGAAGCAGGTGGGGATTGCGCTGCAAGCTTATCATGGCGCACTGGGCCGATTTCCGCCCTGCTATGTCGTCTCGCCGGCGAGCAACACGCTGATGGGGCCTCCCGACCCAACCACCGGCGACACGGGGCCTGGCTGGGGCTTTCTCGCTCTGTTGCTTCCCTACGAGGAGCAGACGCCGCTGTCTCAATCGCTAAACATGAACCTGCCCTGCTGGTCGCCGATCAATGCGGCGCCGGTGAAGACCATGCTGCCGGCCTATCTCTGCCCGACCGCCGTCAACATGACGCCGGTCTACAACGTGGTTGACGCGGGCAACAATCCGCTGGCGGTTTTCGCCCGTGCGAACTATGTGGGCATGGCGGGTCAACGCTCGCCGTGGGACACCTACTACGACCCGTCGACCGACTTGGGGCAGGTGGCACCGCCGGCCAATGGAGTCTTGTTTCGCAACAGCACCACGCGCATGGCCGGCATCACCGATGGCTTGAGCCAGACCATGATCGTGGCCGAGAAGACTCCTTATCACAGCGACTCGACCTGGGTGGGCGTCGTGCCCGGCGCGGTAACCCATCCCGCGCTGCGGTTCGCCAGCGTCGGTTCCGATCCTGGGGCTTCGCAAGTCAATGTCCACTCCGGCCCCACACCGCAAGAGGTTCCGCCCGTCATCAAGCCGCCGAATCAGCCGTTGGCCAACACCGACGAAGTATGGGCCAACCATCCCACGGGCGCGAACGTCTTGTTCTGCGATGGCAGCGTGCATTTCATTTCGGAAGACGTCAACGCGCTCATATGGTCGTGGCTGGCGACGCGCGCCGGCGGCGAAACCGCCGACGCCGATCGGGCGGTGTTCGAGTAGCCCTGGCTCATTGGCAACGGAGACGTCTTTCATGTCAACGCGATCCGCATGGTGCGCACTGGTGCTGGCACTGCTGGTGGGCTGCGGGCGGGCGCCGCAGGTTTCGGCGCCGCATCGCGAACTGATTGAGGCCTTGAAC
Organism: Pirellulales bacterium; assembly: GCA_036379195.1. GTDB lineage: Bacteria > Planctomycetota > Planctomycetia > Pirellulales > JAICIG01 > JAICLL01. The sequence continues at coordinate 7,181 of DASVHB010000082.1, read as the reverse complement.
ACCGCCACCTCGGCCCGTCTGCTGCCGTGGGTCGAGGAGTGCGCGAAATCGCTCGAAGAGCGCAAGCTGCGGGGCGATCTCACGCGCGAAGAGATTGACGCCTTTGAAGAAATCATTGCGCTGGCGCGGGCCGAGAAATGGGAGGAAGCTCGCACCGCCGCCAAACGACTCGGCAAGGCGCAACGAACGTCTCTCAACCGTGCGTAAGTCTGACCACGGTTCCATTCCATTTTCACGCGATTTTAACGCGACGAGCATCAGGCTCTAACGCGCGCCCGGCAGAATCTTGCCAGTGGAAATGGTTTTCTATTCTCAAAGTGAGGAGCAAGACATGCGAGTCAGACGAAATGGATTCACGCTCGTTGAGTTGCTGGTGGTGATCGCCATCATCGGCCTGCTGGTCGCGCTGTTGGTGCCCGCGGTGCAGCGGGCGCGCGAAGCCGCGAACCGGAACACGTGCGCCAACAACCTGAAGCAAATCGGCCTGGGCATTCACCTGTTCAACGACAACTACAAGCGGTTTCCGCCGACCGGCGAGGGCACGAGCTACCAGGGCGGCGTGATCGGCACGCCCAACCCTTCGTCGCAATTCCAGCAGCCCGCCTTTCCCAGCAATGGCGGCTGGGCCGTGGCCGTCAGCGCGACGAGCATCAACCCCGTCACCTTCTTTGACGCGCCGGTGATCGACGGCGCCACCGGACTGGCCGGCGTCGGCGGATATGTGGCGCTGGGCAAATCGCAATCGGCGCGCGGTGGCTACTCGGCGCTGTATTACATTCTGCCGTACATCGACCAGCAGGAAGTCTTCGACACGGTTGACAATCGTTATTTCTACAACAACACGGCCCAGCAACCCGCCGCGACGAACCCCTCGGTGGGCATGCCCGGCACCCAGGTCATTCCCACCTATCTCTGCCCGACCAATCCGCTGAGGCCGAAAAGTGGTCTCGATTCGATGGGCTATGGCTACACCGACTACGGCGCCACGGTGTACACCGACATCGATCCCACGGCGGCCACCTGGAAGAACCCGATCTGGCGGATCAGCGGCGGCCTGCACAGCGGCGGCAGCTCGCCTGCCGAAATTGTCGACGGGCTGAGCAAGACGATTGCCTTTGCCGAAGACTCGGGGCGCAACGAGTCGATGCCCGGCGCCTATCCCGACCCGCTGGGCGGCGCCACCCTTCCCAGCGGCGGAACCAAACGGGCCTTTTGGCGTTGGATCGAAGCCGACAACGGTTTCGGCGTGAACGGCGCGCCGAACAATCCATCGCTGGGTGGTCCGGCCTACAGCGCCAGCGACGCCACCGCGGTCAAGTCGACGCTCAATCGGGCGATCAACAACAATTCGCTGCCGCTGGGCGGGCCGGCTACTTGCGAATGGAACAGCACCACCCACTGCGGCCCGAACGACGAAATCTTCAGTTGGCACGGGCCGGGCGCGAACGTGGTTTTCCTCGACGGCCACGTGACGTTTCTCTCGCAAGATATCGAGCCGCTGGTGCTGCGATATCTGGTGAGCTCGGCGGAAAAAGTGAGTCCGTCGACCGTGGACGGATTCAGCGACTACTAAACCGTAGGGAACGCCCTCCGTGGCGTTCAGGAACTGCGATTCGGCCTTGCGCCGCCCTTCACGGAACGCCACGGAGGGCGTTCCCTACAGGCGCTCGGCCCACTCTACGCGCTACCCGCCACTTGTTCTCGCGGAGGTTATCCACATGTTCGACTTACCTAACCGCACCGATCGTGCCGGGCTAAGCATCATCGAGATCTTGGTGGTCGTCTCGATCGTGGGGTTGCTGCTGGCGCTGGTGTTGCCGGCGGTTCAAGCGGCCCGCGAATCGAGCCGCCGCTCCCATTGCGCCAACAACCTTAGGCAAGTTGGCATCGGCATGCTGCACTTCGAGCAAACCAACGGCCGCTTGCCGTCGGGCGGAGAAGGCGCCGATTACTCGGTCAATCCGCCCGCGACGGTGTTCGAATTGCAATCGACGTTCACTCAGGTCGTGCCGTACTTGGAAGAGGCGTACCTGGCCGCGCAGATCAATCCCGACTTGGCATACAACGACGCGGCCTGGCCCGATAATCAGGTTGCCGCGAAAACGGTCATTCCCACCTTCCTTTGCCCGAGCAGTGCGGTGCGCAGCGCCGATCCCAACGGCTACGGCACGACCGACTACATGCCGACGGTCTATACCGATATCGATCCGCTGACTGGCACGCGCAACCCGCTGAAGCGGGCCAGGGGCGCGCTGCAACTGGGCGGCACGCCCGTGGCCAAAATCGTGGACGGCCTGAGCCGCACCATCGCCATCGCCGAAGACGCGGGCCGCGGTTGGCAAGGCGGCGCGCCGGCGGTGTCGATGCTGCCGCCCGATCCGGTTTTCAGCGGCGGCGTGGCGCCGATCTGGAACGGTTCACGCCTGGTGGCGTACGCCCAGTGGTGCGCCGACCACAAGCTTGTTTCGGGAGGCGTACCCCTGGGCGAGTCGCCCGCGCCTGGCGCGCATCGCATCATTAGCCGCTGGGCCGAACCGGCCAGCGCCGGCGGAGTTTCGGGGCAGGCCAACAGCACCGCGGCGGATCTGCTGCCGCCCATCAACGGCAACGCTCTGCCGCTGGGCGGGCCGGCGACTTGCCCCTGGAGTCGGCTCAACTGCGGTCCAAACGAAGAAATCTTTAGCGGGCACCCGCAGGGGGCCAACGTGCTGATGTGCGATGGTTCTGTTACCCTGATTCGGCAGCAGATCGATCCGCGGGTGTTGCGGAGGCTGGTCACCGCCGAAGAACGCCTGCCCTACGACGACGCCGATCTGCCGCAATAACGAATGCCTAATGGCTTCCGGTGAGCGACGCGGGTGATTGCCCTGTGGGGAACGACCTCCGTGACGTTCCGTGACTACTTGCCGCTTCTTCATTCTGCGATCTATGATAGCGGCTCATGCGCGCCGCCGAAGTCATTGTCTGCGAACGAACATCCGCCTGGGCCGTCGCTTTCCGGCGCACCTGGCAAACGCCCGGCGCGGGTCCGTCGCCGCCGCCGCTGCGGTTGATTGAGACCCGCAGTGCCGACGAGTGCCGCGAAGAATTGGCCGCCCGGCCCGACGCCTTTGTGATTGTCGAGCTTACGCCCGAGCGCTGCGATGCGGCACTCGACTTGATTTTGCATGTGACGCAGCGATGTCCATTGGCCAGGTCGGGCGTGGTGGCCGACCGGCAATTGGCGGCGTATGCTGAGCTAGCGCGTGAAGTGGGCGCGCTCGGTTTTGTGACCTCGCCGCGGCGCTTGGCGGGGCTGTGCGCCTTGGCGATACGGCACGCGGCTTTGCGCCGTCCGTCGGGCCTGAGCCTGCGCGAGCAAATCTGGGCCGACTTGCCCTGGGCGTGACGATCGAGACAATGAAAGAAGTGATACCAACCCGAAGCGCAAGCGAGGCCGTCATTCCCGGATGGCCTGCCCCGGAGGGGCAACTGCCTTAAGCAACAAAGCATACCATGTCCTCGTCCTCTTCCGAACTCACGCCCGCCGCCGTTCTCGCCGCTCTCGCCGATTTCAAAGACCCGGAAACCGGCCGTGGAGTCGTGCCGCAGGACCAAGTGGGCGAAATACAAATCACCGGCAAAAAACTGGCGCTCACGCTGGCGCTTTCGACCCATTCGGCGCCGCTCTGGAAAGAAACGCAAGCCGAATGCGCCGACCGGTTGCGGAAGCATTTTCCGGACCTGAACGAGATCGAAGTTCGCCTGGCCGTACACCCGCGCCCACCGCAAAAACTGGGCGAAATCGGGCTGGCGGCCAAGAGCGTCATCGCCGTCGGTTCGGGCAAGGGAGGCGTAGGCAAAAGCACCATCGCCGCCAGCTTGGCCTATGGCCTGAAGCGGGCAGGCTGCCAGGTCGGCCTGATGGACGCCGACGTCTATGGTCCCAGCATTCCGCACCTGATCGGCGTCAATCGCCGCCCGGAAATTGTCGAGCAGCGCATTCAGCCGATCGAGATGGACGGCCTGAAGGTGATGTCGATGGGTTTTCTGGTGCCGCCGGGCGAGGCGGTGGTCTGGCGCGGCCCCATGTTGCACGGCGCCATCACGCAGTTCTTGCGCGACACCGCCTGGGGCGAGCTCGATTACCTGGTCATCGACATGCCGCCGGGCACAGGCGACATAGCCCTGACGCTCTCGCAGTTGCTGCCGCTCACCGGTGCGGTGGTCGTGTGCACGCCGCAAGACGTGGCACTGCTCGACGCCGTGAAGGCCATCGCCATGTTCCGCAAGGTGAATATTCCGGTGCTGGGCATGGTGGAGAACATGAGCTACTTTCTTTGCCCCGACAACGGCAAGCGCTACGACATCTTCGGCAGCGGCGGAGCGAAGCGGCGCGCGGCGGAACTCGACGTGCCGTTCTTGGGAGAGGTGCCGATCAACATCCAGATTCGCGTCAACGGCGACGAAGGGAAGATTGCCGGCAACTTTTCGCCCGAAGCCGGCGCCGCCTATTTCGAGGCCATCTGTCACACGCTGGTCAAAAACCTGGCCGCCAGCCACAAGCAATCGCCGCCTCTGCCAAAGCTCTCGGTGCTGGGCTAGGCAGGCAAGCGCTTGGTAGGGTTGGCATTTGCCACAACCGTTTCTCTTGGTTTAGGTTCTCGGTGTGTGTCACTCCGCTGGTTTGCCGTCGATGGTGAGCTTTCCCCCGCGGAGGAGAAAGGCCGGCGCGGTGTTGGCAATTAGCTCACTGGTTTCGACCAGCGTCGAAGATTGCCCTTCGGCGCGCAACTGCGCCGTGCCGTTGTCGCCGAGCACGCAATTGGCCAGCGTCACTTTCGACGAGCCGGCCACGGTCACGCCGCTGCGGCCGTTGCCGCGGCTGGTCACCTCGATCAGCTCGCAATCACGCACGCCGTCGTTCGCGTTCACGCCGTCCAGCCGAAAACCTTGCACCACCAGGTTGGTGATTACCACGTCGTGAACATGATAGAGCGTGATGCCCGTCTGCCGGGCCGAGCAGCTCACGGCATAGGCTTCCGGCAGCTTGTCTTGCTCAACACGAAAATAGAGGAATGCATCGCGGCGATACCATTCCAGCGGCGCCAGCTCGGGCAACCGATGGGCCGTCGGGTCGAGCTTGCGTTCGACTGCCGGTTTGCCGTCGAGAAACAGTTGCTGAAAGCTCGACCGCATCGGACGAAAGCGGAACACCGGCCCGCGAAAGTTCTCCCAGGCGTCGGGCGGCACGGGATCGGCGCCTTCGAGCACGGCCCCCTGGCCGTCAATGACAAACGGCGAGCGGGCCGTGCCCGAGTGCTGCCGATCGGAAAGGCTGATGGTCTCGCGATACGGCTCGCCGGTGTTGGCCAGCACGATGCGATCGCCCGCCCGCGTAACAAACAGGGCCTTACGCAGGGTACGCACCGGCCCGCTGCCGGCATCGCTTACTGCGGCACGCCCATCGAGCAGGTCGTCTCCCGCCACATTGTCTACATATACCGTCGCCCCCGGCGCCCCGCCACCGCGCAGCATCAGCAGAATCAGGGCGAAGATCGGCAATCGCATCATTCGGAGGCGGACGGCAAGCGGGTCTGGAGGGCATCGGGCCGAATGCTAAGATAATCAGCAGCAAGGCGAAAGCGAAGCTCGATCAAGTAAGATTTTGCACCTTTTACCCGGAGGGCGAGCCATGCGCTGGCAGATCGGACCGGCGGCCATCGAGCTGCACCAGGGCGATATTACCGACGAGCAGACCGACGCGATCGTGAACGCGGCCAATGCTCATCTGGCCGGGGGCGGCGGTGTGGACGGGGCCATTCACCGCCGGGCTGGGCCGGACATTATGGCCGAAACGCGGCGGCGTTACCCGCACGGCTGCCCTACCGGCTCGGCGGTGATTTCCGCGGCGGGCGAACTGGCCGCCCGGCACGTGATCCACGCCGTCGGTCCCGTGTGGCGGGGCGGATCGCAGCGAGAGGCCGAGTTGCTGGCCGATGCCTACCGCCGTTCGCTGGAACTGGCCGTCGAGCACGATTGCGCGAGCATCGCTTTCCCCTCGCTTAGCACCGGCGCCTATGGATACCCCATCGACCAGGCCAGCCGCGTGGCCCTGGCCGCCGTTCGCGAATTCCTGACTCAACATGAGCGGCCCGAGCTGGTGCGGTTTGTGCTTTTCGGTCCCGGCGCCTATGGCGAGTTCGCCGCGGCGATCGACGAACTGCGCACCACGCCGATGAATCGTCCGGGCTAGGCTGTGCCGGCCATTTTCGCCAGAGTGCGATAGCGCGTGCGTTGACTGATCGCCACCCATAGCAAAAACGCATTGACGCCCAGCGACGCGAAAAGCCCGAACATCGCCAGGCTGGGCCGCGATGGCGAAGCGGTGTCGGCGGCGGCCGAATCCGACTTTCGCACAGGCTGTTTCGAATCGGACGTTTGAGCATCGCCGGGCTTCTGCGGCTTTTCGCCGGACGCGGGTACTTGCTTATCCGACGACGCGGGCCGCCGCGCTTCGTGCGATTGCTTGATGCCTTGGTTCTTCGACAGCGTTGGCTTCGCCGCCTGCGCTTGATGAGGCGGCGAAGCGGCATCGGATTCCGCGCGCTCAAAGCCGGCCGGTTGATGATCGAAGGGCTTCACCGCTTTGGGCTGGCGCAAGGCGGTGGGCGGCCTGCGCTCACCAGGGTTCGCCACCGCTCGATCCATCGTCAGCGAGGGACCGAGCACCGGACCCGGCAGCGGCCCATCGAGCGCAGGCGGCTCGCCGCTCAGGGTTGCGGTGCGCTGCGGTTCGGGCGTGGCCGCGGCCGGCGGCGGCTCGCCATGATGCGGCAGCATGGCGGTGCCCACGGTGATGCGGTAGCCGCGGATATTGCCAGACCGCGGCGGCAGATCGCTGAAGATGTCTTCACCGGCTTTCAACCGTTCGAGCATCTGCGGTTCGAGCTGAATGATGTATTCGACTCCGCCGCCAGCCACCGGCTGCCAGCCGAAATCGACGCCTACCGCGGCCGCGGCGCAGCAAACCATGATTCCCATCATCGACGCGGCCTCCCGGCCTGATGTGCCAACGAACAATCGCCACCCTGGCGGCCCAACTGATTGTAAGGCACAACCCGCGACTCAACTAGCGGCTGATCAATGCCGCCCATGACCCTCAGTAGCTCCCGCCACTCCGTGGCGGAGACGCGGTCCGC
>DASVHB010000081.1:0-3454 GCA_036379195.1 Pirellulales bacterium | reverse complement strand
GGACATGGCGACGCCTTCATCTCGCTCGACAAGGGGTTGTCGGTTCTCAGCCGGCATGCCGGCAGCCTGGGCTACGACGCGGTCATCCTCTTTCTTGATGAACTGGTGCTCTGGTTGGCCAGCCACGCCGCCGATCTGAAGTTTGTGCATCAGGAAGGGCAGAAGCTGGCCAAGCTTGTGGAGGCGCAAACGCCTGACCGCCCGATACCGATGATCAGCTTCGTGGCCCGCCAGCGAGACCTGCGCGAGCTGATCGGAGACGCGGTGCCCGGCGCCGATCGACTCAACTTCGGCGACGCTCTCAAGCATTGGGAAGGCCGCTTCCACAAGATCACGCTGGAAGACCGCAACCTGCCGGCCATCGCCCAAAAGCGCGTGCTCAAGTGCCAGAGCGAGGCCGCCCGAGCGGAGCTGGACGCGGCCTTCGAGCAAACGCGCAAGATACGCGAGGCGGTGATGAACGTCTTGCTGACCAGCGAGGGCGATCGGCGGATGTTCCAGCAGGTTTATCCGTTCAGCCCCGCGCTGGTGCAGACGCTGATCGCCGTTTCGAGCGTCTTGCAGCGGGAGCGCACCGCGCTCAAGGTGATGGTGCAGTTGTTGGTCGAGCAGCGTGAAACGCTGAGCGTCGGCGACATTGTGCCGGTGGGCGATCTGTTCGACACCATCGCGCATGGCGACGAAGCTTTCAGCGAGGAGATGGCCATTCACTTCGGCAATGCCAAGCGGCTTTACCACCAAAAGCTGCTGCCGTTGCTGGAAAAGCAGCATCGGATGCGTCGCGAAGAAGTCGAGAATCTGGCGTATGACGATCCCCAGCGGGCCGCGTTCCGCAACGACGACCGGCTCATCAAGACGCTGCTGCTGGCGGCGCTCGTGCCCGAAGTGGAATCGTTGCGGGCGCTCAACGCGGAGCGGCTGGCGGCACTAAACCACGGCACGATCAAGACGCCCATCCCTGGCAAGGAAGGGGGCGAAGTGCTGCGCCGCTGCCGGGCCTGGGCGGCCCATGTTGGCGAAATCCGCATCGGCGACGAGGCCAATCCGACGATCTCCGCGCAACTATCCGGCGTCGATACCGAGAGCATCATCGCGGCGGCGGCGGGCGAAGACAACCAGGGCAACCGCATTCGCCGCGTGCGGCAGATGCTCTTTGAGCAAATTGGCATTCAGGGTGAGGGCGAGTTCGAGCAGTTCCACGACTTTTGGTGGCGAAACACGAAGCGGAGCTGCTCGGTGATGTTCAAGAACGTGCGCGACCTGCCCGACGCGTCATTGGAGAACAGCGAAGAGGCTTGGAAGCTGGTCATCGACTTTCCCTTTGACGACCAGGGGCGCGGCCCCAGAGACGACTTGAGCCGGCTGCAGAACTTTCAGCAGGCATATTCGGGAGGAACAAAAACACTGTGCTGGGTGCCGGCGTTTCTGAGCGCGGACGCGCTCAAAGACCTGGGCATGCTCGTCATCCTGGAGCACATTCTGACCGGAGAGCGGTTTTCGCAATATGCGACGCACCTGTCGCCGCAAGACCGGCCGGCCGCACGGTCGTTGCTGCAGAATCAGAAGGGGGTGCTGAGCGAGCGCGTGAAAGGCCACATCGAGGCGGCATACGGGCTGGGCGAGTTGTTGCCCGGTTCACTCGACACGACGCGGCAGTTGGAACTGTCCGAGCGATTTATATCACTCTGGCCAGGTTTTGAGCCACAGCCGCCGGCCAAGGCGACCTTGGGGCAGGCAATGGAAGACCTGCTCTCTCAAGGGCTGGCGCACGAGTTTCCCGCCGCGCCCAACTTCGAGACCGAAATCACCGCTAGCAAGCTGAAAAAGGTTTACGAGCAGGTGCTCGAAGCAACGCAGTCGCAGGATGGTCGCGCGCCGGTCGAAAAGACGTTGCGACCCTTGCTGCGGCAGATCGCGAACCCGCTGCTGCTGGGCGAAATGGGGCCGGACGCGACGCACTTTGTCATCGGGCAACACTGGCGAACTCATTTCCTGCGAAAAGCATCTCAAACGGGCGCCGCCATGACGGTCGATCAACTCCGCAAGTGGATCGACGAGCCACGCGCGATGGGTCTCTCGAAAGAAGCGGCCAATCTCGTGATCTTGGTGTTCGCGGCTCAGACCAACCGCGGTTTTTACCTGCACGGTTCACCCTATGAAGCGAGTCTCAATAACCTGCCCGATAAGGGCGAGTTAAGGGAGCAAAAGCTGCCGGCCGCGGAGCATTGGGAAAAGGCAGTACAACGCGCCGGCGGCATCTTGGGCATCGCGGCCAGCCGGCTCTTAAACGCCGCCAACTTCGGCCAACTCACCGCCGCGGTGAAGAAAAAGGCGACCGACAGCCGCCATACGTGCGGCGCTTACGCGAGACGGCTTCGCGAGCGCATGTCTCGGCTGAACCTGTCTACCGACGCCGATCGCTTGCAGACCGCCACAGCGACGGTGCAACTTGTCGATCGGCTGGCGAACGCCGAGACCGACAGTATTGTCGAGGTATTGGCCGCCGCCGCGGTTGCGACCAGTGAAACAGCGATGGGAGAGTGTCTCGCCAAGGCGGCCGAACTGGATGGGAATCTCGACGCCGCCGGCTGGGACATCTTCGAGGCGATTGGCCAGTTGAGCGACGCGCGTCGTGGCGAGGCGCAGGCTATCCTGGCGGATGTGAAGCAAGCGATCGCCAGCGACGAGCATGTTGTTCAGTTGGCGCCGGCGCTCAAAAGTGCCCAAGCCAGGGCAGTGCGGCTGCTCACGAAGTTGGAACCGCCGAGCAAAGAACCGGACACCGGGCGACCAGACCCCCCGCGAAACAAACGAAAGATCGTCGCCCACGACTCACAGGTGAATCTGGCGTTGCCGAAGGCAAAAGAATTATTATCGCAGCTTGAAGAACAGGCCAGGCCGGGGCAACAGACCCGTGTCGATATTTCCTGGACCATCGAAGAGAACTAAATTAACCACGAAACACAGAGAACTAAATTAACCACGAAACACACGAAACACACGAAAGGAGGTAAGAAAGGAGGTAAGAAAGGAAGTAAGAAGGGCAACTGTTAAGCGCATTTTGCGCGCGGAACGGCGCAGAGGCGAGTTGATGTGCCGTGGGTTGGCTGGCGAACGGCGGTTGGGGCCTGGGGTCGATGTCGAAAGGGCGACGCGTCGCGCGGGCGTGGCGCATGGCTCAAATTCGCGACCACGACCGGCGCCGGCTTCACGCCGGTGGAGCCCTGATTGACCGCTAGCAACTCGACATTCAGTAACGCTTGCGGAAGATGCCATCGGGCAAGCCGAGGGCATCTTCAACAAGCACCAAGCTGGATGGAGTCGAGAGCGCAACCGCGAGCTCACAGCCGCTATTGCACGGCCGGGCAAGTTTTGGCAGAATCCCGCCGTCTGCACCGGGTGACCACTTCGCAGGCTGCCGCGTTGTTTAGCTCCGCTTCCCTTCCCTACCCTC
>DASVHB010000080.1:0-3515 GCA_036379195.1 Pirellulales bacterium | reverse complement strand
CCTTGCCGGCCTGTTGGCCTGGACGAACCAGAACAACGAGTGGACGAAGCAAATGGCCGAGCAGCCGGTCCGCACGCTCGACGGCCAGCGTTGCTACACTTTTGCCGGCGAAGACCAGTCGCCGGGCGGCAAGCTGCTGTACTTGAACTTGCCCGAGCCGCTGCGCGTGGCCGGCCGCGAGGCGGATGAAGCCGCGACGCTCGAATCGCTGTTCGCCGCGCGGCAGATCGAAGCGAGCTGGATCGCAATCGAGAATGCCACCGCGCCCGACCTGCCGCTGTGGCTGGCCACGGGCCGCATCGACTCGATCGGCATCTGCCACGACCAGATGCACCGCCCCGAGATAAAGAGCGACGGGCGCGACCCGCCGCACAAGCAGCGGCAGCCGCCCGGCACGCTGGGCGCCGGCAACCGCACGCAAGAGACTTATTACCACGTGCTCAACTGCGGCTTGCGCATTCCGCCTTCGGCGGGCAGCGGCTCGGGCGATGCGCCCAACCCGGTGGGATACAATCGCATCTACGTCTGGCTCGGCCAAGAACCCTTTGCCTACGATCGCTGGTGGCAGGCCTTTCGCAAAGGGCGGGTGGTGGTTACCAACGGGCCGTTGCTGCGGCCGGTGGCGAACGGCCAGCCTCCCGGCGAGGTGTTCGAGGCCGCGGCCGGCGAAACCGTCACCCTTGACGTGGCCATGAACGTTACCGTCCGCGAAAAAATCAGTTACTTCGAGCTGATCAAAGACGGCCGCGTGGCGGCCAGCGTACGCTATGAAGAGCTGGCGAAGACCGGGCATTTCCCGCCGCTGGAATTCGACGAAAGCGGCTGGTGCCTGGTCCGCGCGGTGACCGACCTGGAGGAAACCTATCGGTTCGCCAGCAGTGCGCCATGGTATGTGGAGATTGGCGATTCGCCGCGGCGGGTCAGTAAGCAATCGGCACAGTTTTTTGTCGACCGGCTCGCCGAGCGCGGCCAGGAACTGCGAGCCAACGGCAAAACGCCCGCCGCGCTGAGCGAGGCGCTCGACCGCGCGGAAATGTTTTGGAAAGAGATTCTCGCAAAGAGTAATGCGCAGTAAATTGGTGCTTAGTGCGATAGAGCGCGCAGCCCATCGTGCGCATGCTCACACTGCTAACCGGCGAGCTCGGTAATGTACTCCACGACCCGCTACCAACCGTTCGCAATGCTGCTGGCCGTATTCGCTGTTTGCGGGCTCTCGACTGCCAGGCTCGATGCGGCGGAGGCCCGCGTCGAAATCGAACTGGCCACGCAGCGCAACTATATCGCCACCTCGCAGCAGCAGTGGTATCGACTGTTTACCGAGTTGGGCGTCGACAATCTCCGCATCCGCAAAGCGCTCGATGGCGAAAAAGCCGAGACCACAAAAGGCGGCACCAAAAACAGCCCGGTCTACCGCGTCACCGGGCTGCTGCAGGCCGGCGACGTGCTGGTCTTGCCCGAGGGCAAGTTTGGACTGCGCGACCGTGCGCGCCTGGCCCAGTGGCTGGCCGATCTGCGCAGCGGTGGGGCGCGGCAGGCCAACGCCGAGCAACCCTTTGGGCTCGACGCCACACAGTACGCCGACATCCTATCTGACATGAGCCGCCGGGTTGGCTTCAGCACCAAAGATCTCAAGCCCGCCGAACTGCTGAGCAAGCTATCGCCCACCTTGGGCCATCGGCTGCTGGTCGATCGGTTCGCCAAGGCGCAACTGGCGGCGGCCGGGCCGCTGGGCGAAGAGCTGCAAGATTTTTCCAGGGGCACGGCGCTGGCCTATACGCTACGTTCCGCCGGGTTAGGGTTCGTTCCGCAGCCCGACGCGCGGAAGCAGGTGCAGTATGCCGTGGTCTCGACCGCCGCCCGGCAGGCAGTCTGGCCGGTGGGTTGGCCGCTAGGAAAGAAAAAGCCGGATAAGGTGCTGCCCGGCCTGTTTGAATCGATCCCTGTTGATATCGACGATTATCCGCTCGACGAAGCTCTATCGGCCATCGGCGACAAAGTCGGCTTTCGCATCTTGTACGACCACGCCGCGCTGGCCCGGCGCGGCATTGAGACGAATGTCACCGTGAGTTTTCCCCCCGGCAAGTCGTGGTACTTCAAAATCATCGACAAGCTGTTGCACCAGGCAGACCTGCAGGGCGAGTGGCGCCTGGACGATGCCGATAAGCCGTTGTTGTGGGTAACCACGTTGAAACCGGTGAGAAACTGAGGCGCCGTGCGATTTCAGGCGACGAAGTTGACGCCGCCGGGCGGGCCGGCCACGGGGTTGGCGGCCTCGGCGCGAATGGTGGCCGAAACCAGCGACTGCTGACCAGCAAAGCGCGTGTACATGCTGTGGTCGCTAAAGCCCGAAATGGGCAGGCCCAGCAGATAGCGTTTTTTGGCCACGAGCTTCGCGTACTCGGCGCTGGCCCACACGGCGGGCATCACCGCCGGCAGCGATGCTCCCTTGGCCGAGAATTGGCCGAACACCACCAAAATGCCCACGTGCTCGTAGCCGGTGCCGCTTTGCAGCAACAAGTTCCGCTGATGCAACGCCATCTCGATGGTCAGCGCCGAGCTGAGGTTCTGTAGCGGCGGCTTGTCGTACCAGAAGTAGTCTTCGTCGATCAGGACGTTTTGATTCTCGACCGCCTCATAGCCCGGATGATAACGCCACGGCGCATCGGCGGCGCCCTCCAGATCGGCCCAGTCGGGCACCAGCGTCGGTCGATCGCAATCGACCAACGGCGCGCAACGATGATGGGCCAGCGGCGTGGTGCCGATGGGCTGGATGCGCAGCATCGACGCGGTCTCGAAAGTGTCGAACGAACGTGGGAAGTGGACGCGGAGACCTGCCAGAGCGTAGCGGCGAAGCGGGAGAATTCCCGTTTGTAATTGTGCGGATGCCGCGGCGCGCCGAGCCAGGCTCTCTCACTTAAGCCTAGTTTGCGCAACTCGTGCCGCAAGCGTTTTGCCGAGAGGTCCGGTTGGCCGGCCGCAATGAATGACGGGTTATGCCGGTCGTAAGGCGGAGCTACTGGCGTAGTCGTGCAACGGCGGCAACGCCTATAATCGCCCAGCCGAAAACACTGGAGGCCAACCGAACGATGCAGCTTTTGACGATTGATTCGCCGGACGAAGCCGGCCGAAGTAATGCCGACGGTCGACATCCGGCAGATCATCCGGCTAGCTCGGAACTGCTTAGTGCCGTCCGGCAACGGCAACTGATCTGGGCGTTTGTGGCCCTCGGCCTGGCCGCCCGAGCGGTGCGTTACTTGCTGCGATTTCCGCTTTGGGAAGACGAATGTTTTCTGGCCTGCAATTTCATCGATCAAACCTATGCCGGGTTATTGCGACCGCTGAACTATCACCAGGTCGCGCCGTTGGGTTTTTTGTGGGTGGAGCTGAGTTTCGTCAAGCTGCTGGGTTTTCACGAGGCGGCGCTGCGGCTGTTTGCATTCGCGGCCAGCATCGGCAGCGTGCTGCTGTTTCGGCATTTGGTGAGCCGGCTGCTGTCGGGCACGGCGGCGGTGCTC
>DASVHB010000079.1:0-12043 GCA_036379195.1 Pirellulales bacterium | reverse complement strand
ATCGAAGCGTTCCGCGGTCTTGAGGCGAACATTCTCGTGCAGGAATACATCAAAGAAGCCGGCGGTTCCGACGTGCGCTGCTTTGTGGTGGGAGGCAAGGTGATTGCCGCCATGCAGCGACAGGCCCGGCCCGGTGAGTTTCGCTCAAACCTGCATCGCGGCGGCACCGCCGTCCAAGCCAAGCTCTCGCCCGAAGAGCGCAGCACGGCGGTCCGCGCGGCCAAGGCCATGGGCCTGAACGTGGCGGGCGTCGACATCCTTCGCTCGAACCACGGTCCCGTGGTGATGGAAGTCAACTCCTCGCCCGGCCTCGAGGGCATCGAACGGGCCACCGGCGTCGACGTGGCCGGACGCATCATCGAACTCTTAGAAAAACACGCCGCCCACGGTACGCAACGCGATCGGATCAAAGGTTAACGGTCGAACGAAAAACGCCTCAGGCTGTGACTACGGTTGAAGTCGGTGGATTTTACGCTAGCATAGCTGGCACAGCTTTCTAATCCATCGCCGCCGCAAGGAGGTCGTTCACTGTGGCATTGGCCGCCAACCAACTCTACCAGGGCGATTGCATCGCCCGCATGCACGAAATCGAGGCCGGCACGGTCGATCTGGCGTTCGCCGATCCGCCCTTCAATATCGGCTATGAATACGACGTTTATCACGACCGCCAGCCGTATGAAAAATATCTGGCCTGGACGCGGGAGTGGATGGGAGCAGTCTGCCGAGCCCTCTCGCCGTGCGGCACGTTTTGGGTGGCCATCGGCGATGAATACGCCGCCGAAATCAAGCTGATTGCCCAGAACGATTTGGGGCTGACCTGCCGGAGCTGGGTGATCTGGTATTACACCTTCGGCGTGAACTGCACGCGCAAGTTCACCCGCTCGCACGCGCATCTGTTTCACTTTGTCAAAGACCCGGAGAATTTCACGTTCAACCACGCCGACCCGGCGGTGCGCGTGCCGTCGGCCCGGCAACTGGTCTACGCCGACGTTCGGGCGAACCCCAAAGGACGCCTGCCCGACGACACGTGGATTCTGCGTCCGCAGGATGTGCCCGGCGGCTTCGGCGCCGATCAAGACACCTGGTATTTCTCGCGCGTCGCCGGCACTTTCAAAGAACGGGCTGGCTTTCATGGTTGCCAGATGCCCGAGCAACTGCTGGGGCGCATCATTCGGGCAAGCTCGAACGAAGGCGACCTGGTGCTCGACCCCTTTGGCGGCAGCGGAACGACGTTGGCCGTGGCCAAAAAACTGGGCCGGCGGTGGCTGGGCTTTGAACTATCGGAGGAGTACGTGCGGAACATCCAAGCCCGGCTCGACGCGATTGAAGTCGGCCAGCCGCTCGACGGCCCCGCCGAGCCGCTGTTGAGCGCCCCCACCACCGCCGACGGCAAGCGATTGGGGAAGCGGACCGCCCGTGCCCAGGCCCCGCAGGAGCTGTAGTTGAATCGAAGCACTGCAATAATCGTTTCGGCGTGCTGAGCGTGATTTTAGGCGTGGGGGTGTGCCGACGAGTGGATTTTGGCGGCAAACAGAATTACAATTCAAGGGGCGATGAGCATTATGGGCGAAACAGTCACCCTTGAGATTCCCGCAGACTTGGCCAGCCAGGCGCGCGCAACGGCTGCAGCCACGAATCGTCGGTTTGAGGACGTTGTCGCCGAATGGCTAGGCCGCGGCGCTACGGAGATTTCCATCGAATCAATGCCCGACCAAGAGGTCATTGCTCTCTGCGACATCACGCTTTCTCCCGCCTCGCAAGACGAGTTAAGCGAGTTGCTTTTTCTCAACCGAGAGACCGCGCTCGGCGATGCGCAGCGTGAGCGCCTCAACCAGCTCATGGCATCCTATCGTAGCGGTTTGCTGCGCAAGGCGAAGGCATGGCAAGAGGCCGTCGCACGTGGGCTGAAGGCGCCCTTTACCGACGACGTCGCATGAGTCAGGCCGTCCCGGCAGAGATCGCGGCGCGCGTTAAAGCCGCGGCGCGATTTCGGTGTGGTTATTGTTTAAGTCCGCAGAAACTCGTTATGGCACGATTAGAGATCGAGCATATCGTGCCTCGTGCGGTGGGCGGAAGCAGCGATGAAGCCAACCTTTGGGTCAGGTGTCCTTTGTGCAATCGCTACAAGGCCGATCGAATACAGGCAATGGACCGAGTATCGGGCCAGACAGTACCGCTTTTTAACCCGCGGCTGCAGCGCTGGTCTGATCATTTCCAATGGACCGACGGTGGCCTACGAATCATCGGAACAACGCCCACGGGCCGCGCGACGGTCGCGCTGCTACATTTGGATGACGACCTCGATGCGATACTCGTGCGCAGCCACTGGGTGCAAGCCGGATGGCATCCGCCAGCAGATATTGACTAATCTGGAAAACTGCCTATGCGTTGCACGATTCTGCTGTGTCTCGTCGCCGTATTTCTGGGCAAGCCGCTGCCGGCTGCGGAGCCGACGGCAAAGCGCAACGAGCCTGATTTCAGCGCCGAACTGCCGCGGATCGCGCCCACCGAAGCGGCCGAAGCGCTGACGACGTTTCAGGTTCAACCGGGCTTTGCAGTCGAGCTGGTCGCCGCCGAGCCGCTGGTCAACGACCCGGTGGCCGCCGCCTTCGACGAAGATGGCCGGCTCTACGTGGTCGAAATGCGCGGTTACTCCGAGCAGCCCGACGACAAGCTCAGCCGCGTCCGCCGGCTCGAAGACACCGATGCCGACGGCCGCTTCGACCAGAGCACGGTGCTCGTCGATGGGCTTTCGTGGCCGACGGCGGTGGTTTGCTACGGAGGCGGCGTATTTGTCGCCGACGCGCCGGACATCTGGTACTTCAAAGACACCGATGGCGACGGCCAGGCCGACGAACGGCGCTTGGTCTTCACTGGCTTCGGAAAAATCAACGTGCAGGGGTTGCTCAATTCGTTCGCTTGGGGACTCGACAACCGCATTCACGGCGCCACAAGCACCGCAGGCGGACAAATCCGCCGCGGCGACCGCCCCGACGATCCGCCGATCAACCTCAATGGCCGCGATTTCGCGTTCGATCCGCGTTCGCTGGCGCTATCGGCCACCAGCGGCGGCGCCCAGCATGGCATGAGCTTCGATGCTTGGGGGCGCAAGTTTGTCTGCTCCAACAGCGATCATATTCAGCAGGTGATGTTTGAAGACCGCTATCTTGCCCGCAATCCGTACCTGAGCGCGCCGGGCCCGCGAGTGAGTATTGCCGCCGATGGACCACAGGCCGAAGTGTATCGCCTCAGCCCGGTCGAGCCGTGGAGGATCGTGCGCACCCGGCTGCGGGTGTCGGGCGCGGCGCCGGGACCGATCGAAGGCGGGGGCCGCGCGGCGGGCTATTTCACCGGCGCGACCGGCGTCACTCTCTACCGCGGCGATGCCTGGCCGGCGACGGAGCTGGAAACGGCCGTCGTTGGCGACGTGGGCGGCAACCTGGTGCATCGCAAACGGCTCGAACCGGACGGCCTGCAGTTCGTTGCTCGGCGTATCGACCCAGACAGCGAGTTTGTGGCCTCGCGCGACATCTGGTTTCGCCCGGCTCAGTTTCTCAACGCCCCCGACGGCACGCTCTACATTCTTGACGTCTACCGCGAGGTGATCGAGCATCCCGCCAGCCTGCCGCCGGTCATCAAGCGGCATCTCGACCTGACCAGCGGGCGAGACCGCGGACGGATTTATCGCATTGTGCCCAAGGGTTTTCAGGCCCGCCGACCGCCGCCGAGGCTGAGCAAGTCGACGACCAAAGAATTGGTGGCGTTGCTCGCGCACCCCAACGGCTGGCACCGCGAAACCGCTTCCCGGCTGCTCTATGAACGCCGCGACTCGCAGGCGGCGCCGCTGCTGAAACGCCTGGCGGCCGAATCGGAGTCACCTCTGGGGCGGATGCATGCTTTCTATGCCTTGGCCGGGCTTTCGGCCCTCGACGAAGCAACGTTGATCGACCGGCTGGCCGACGAGCATCCGGGCGTGCGCGAGCATGCGGTGAAGCTCGCGGAAGCAATGCTTGACCAGCCGCGCGTTGCCGCCGCCGTGCTCGCCATGACCGACGATGACGATTTGCGGGTGCGCTATCAGCTTGCCTTTACGCTGGGTCAGCTTGATTCGCCCGAGCGTTTGACCGCGCTGGCCCGTTTGGCTCGCCGCGACGCGGGCGATCGCTGGATGCGTTTGGCGATTCAAAGCTCTTTGGGCACCGGGGCCGACGAAGTTTTGCGTCAACTGGCCGGCGATGAGAAGTTTCGCCAGACGACCACCGGCCGCGCTTTTTTGGAAATGCTGGCGCGGCAGGTGGGGTTGGCCAATCGAGCTGACGAAGTTCGCGTGGTGTTGACGGTGGTCGATGAGCTTGCCCAAGACGCTCCCTCGGCGACGGCGGCGGTGGTGCGGGGGTTGGCCGGCGGCGCTTCGCAGCGCGGCGCGAAGCTGAGCGACGTGCTCGCCGCCGATCCCAAAAGTCGCGCGAAAGAAATACTCGTTTCGCTTTTGGCTGCCGCACGCGCGACCGCCGCGAACGACGAAAAACCAGTTGCCGAGCGCGTCGAGGCAATCGCCCTGCTGCCGCTGGGTTCGTTTGCCGACGCCGAACAGCTTGCCGCCGATTTGTTGAATCACCGTCAACCGCAGGCGGTCCAGCTTGGGACGATGCAGGTGCTGGCCAAATTCGACGATCCGGCAATTGCCGAAATGGTGCTCGCCGCTTGGCCGCATTTCAGCCCGCCCTTGCGGGCCGCGGCCACCGAACTGATGTTTGGGCGGTCGCCGTGGACGGTCGCGTTGTTCGACGCCATCGACCGCGGCGTGGTGCATGCCGCCGACGTCGATCCGGCGCGGTTCAAGCAACTTGCGTCGCGCGGCGACCCCGCCCTGCGCCGACGCGCGGAGAAGCTGCTATCATCATTGCAGCTTGGCCGCCGCAAAGACGTGGTCGAGCAATACCGCGACGTGCTGGCCATGCCCGGCAATGTCGAACGAGGCAAAGCCGCGTTCAAAAAAGTGTGCGCCGCCTGTCACCGTGTGGGCGATATCGGGCACGAGATCGGCCCGAACCTGGCGACGGTGAAAAACCGCGGCGCCGAGGCCATTCTGGTGAACGTGCTCGATCCCAACCGCGAGGTGAATCCGCAGTTTATCAATTATGTGGCCATCACCGACGACGGCCGGACGCTCACCGGCATGATCACCGCCGAGACGGCCACGAGCGTCACATTGCGCCGCGCCGAGGGAGCCAGCGACACGCTGTTGCGCGTCAACATCGACGAGCTGCAGAGCACCGGCATGTCGCTCATGCCCGAGGGCATCGAAAAAGATTTCGCCAAGCAAGATCTGGCTGACCTGATCGAGTTCTTGCTGAAATAGGGTAGGCATCGCCCGCCACTCATCTTTGGTGAGCAATGCCCACCCTACTTGGCCCGGCGACACTAACCCGAAGCGCTAGCGAGGAAACGCCCTGATTCCGCCTCGCTGGCGCTTCGTGTTGGGCGTCTCGTCGCGGGGGCAAGTCAGCTTTCGGACACCAGACGGCGCCCCTGGCGGCGCGGAGCGAGCGAGTTAAGATGGAGTTTTTCGCTTCGACGGCAGACGCGATGCCCGACGATCGACAACAATACGACAACCCGCTGATTGCGCGCTACGCCTCGGCCGAAATGAGCCGGCTGTGGAGCCCCGAGCGTAAATTCCGCACCTGGCGGCGGCTATGGGTGGCTTTGGCCGAGGCCCAGGCGGAGCTGGGGCTGCCGATCAGCGCCGAACAGCTCAACGAACTGCGGGCGGCGGCGGATAACGTCGATTTTGCCGCCGCGGCGAACTACGAAAAGCGGCTTCGTCACGACGTGATGGCCCACGTGCACGCTTATGGCGACGCTTGCCCGGCGGCGCGGGGCGTTATTCACTGGGGCGCCACCAGTTGCTATGTGACCGACAACACCGATCTGCTGTTGATTCGCGAGTCGTTGCAGCTCGTGGCGGTGCGGCTGGCTCGGGTCATCGACCGGCTGAGCCGTTTCGCTCAGGAGCATCGCGCGCTGGCGTGCCTGGGTTTCACGCACTTCCAGCCCGCCCAGCCGACGACCGTGGGCAAACGGGCCTGTCTGTGGATTTACGATCTTGTCGAAGACCTCGATGAAATCGAGCGACGGATCGCGCGGCTGAAGGCCCGCGGCGTCAAAGGCACGACCGGCACGCAGGCCAGTTTTTTAGAGTTGTTCGGCGGCGACCATGCCCGCGTGCGGCGGCTCGAAGAACTGGTCAGTCGCAAAATCGGCTTCGAGGCCGCCTACGCCGTGACCGGCCAGACCTACTCGCGCAAGATCGATGCGCAGGTGCTGGCCGCGCTGTCGGGCGTGGCCCAAAGCGCCCACAAAGCCGCCACCGATCTGCGGCTGCTGCAAAGCATGAAAGAGATCGAAGAACCGTTTGAAACAGAGCAGATCGGCTCGTCGGCGATGGCCTATAAACGCAATCCGATGCGGGCCGAGCGCATCTGCGGGCTGGCCCGGTTTGTCATCAGTCTCGAATCGAGCGCCGCCCAGACATTGGCCGTTCAATGGCTCGAACGCACGCTCGACGACAGCGCCAACCGCCGCTTGACGCTGCCGCAGGCCTTTCTGGCGACCGACGCGCTGCTGCTGCTCTGTCAAAACATCGCCGCCGGGCTGGTCGTGTATCCCCAAGTCATCGCGCGGCATTTGCAGGCCGAGCTGCCGCTGATGGCCAGCGAAAACATTCTCATGGCGGCGGTGGCGGCCGGAGGCGATCGGCAAGACCTGCACGAACGCATTCGCCGGCACAGCCTGGCGGCGGCGACGGAGGTGAAGCAACATGGCCGGGCGAACGACCTGGTCGAGCGGCTCCAGGCCGATCCCGCGTTTGCCGCCATCGACTGGTCGGCCGCGCTCAATCCGGCCCGCTTTGTCGGTCGCGCGCCCGAGCAAGTCGACGAGTTTTTGGCCGAAGTTGTGGCCCCAATTCAAGCGAGGTACTCCGCGCAACTGGCCGGCGACGCGGAGTTGCGAGTTTGAATCCGATCGAGCCATACTTCGAAGTCGTATGTTCAAGACCGGTTAGGGAATTCCGATAAGTAACCGAATGCGTTAGGACGTAGGGTGGTCCGAGCGCAGCGAGTCCCCATACGCATCAAGTTAAGGATGATTCCACCGCAAAACGTCTGTAGGGAACGCCCTCCGTGGCGTTCCGTGAACTGCGAATTGAGGTCATTTCGCCTGTTGCGGAACGCCACAGAGGGCGTTCCCTACAGAGCAAACAGGCGGTTGCCCGCTTAACTTGATGCGTATGGGGCCGAGCGCAGCGAGTCCCACCATTGGCCGCATCGTCCGAGGCCGCATCGCACTGGTACCAGAATGTGGTGCTCGTGCGCTCGGCCCCATCGAGTCCACTGGTGGTGTCGCAAAGTTGTGTTGCTGGCATAGACAATGTGGCATAGCCGCCCCCGGCTGTGGCCCGGCCAACGCCGCCGTTAGCGGCGAATCACAGCCGAGGGCGGCTGTGCCACACGGGGAGCACGGGCATCGGCGGCGAAACAAGATTGCGACACCACCAGTCGGCGGCGTGACTTGCAGATTGCCGTTTCGACCGAAATAATGGGTTCGTTCGCGGCGGAGTTCTCATTTGGGCCCGTAGCTCAGCGGTTAGAGCTGGGGACTCATAATCCCTAGGTCGGGGGTTCGATTCCCTCCGGGCCTACTTATTCTCGTGGGAATTCTTATCGTTGATACCATCGGCATCGCTCGCACGAGGAAAGGTCTGGGCGAGCCACTGATCGACGGCGTCCATGACCAAAAACACGCCCGCCACCACGCCGCCGGCCAAATAGCCGGCCACCGCGCCCATGGGAACCGCGCAAACGAGTGTGCAGAGCCACGCGCGCGGGTCCACGTAGCCGAAGTACGGCGCAAAGGCGAACATGGCCAGCGGCAAGCCGACTGCTCCGGTCACGACCGATGCTTCGCGCGGCCTGCGGGCCCCGAACAAAAACATTTGGCCCATCCCCACGAGAGAGATAAAGGCCAAGATCCAGGCAGTGGCCCCAGGCGGCCACCCCGCCAGCCGCAGAATGGCCAGCAGCATGCCATAAGCCGCCGTGACAATCAGCATGGTGCCGATGCCAAACCGCCGCGGCACACCATAGGGTTCGTGCCCCCGTGAGAGCAACGCCGGCTCAGCCAACTCGGCCAGGACGATCTCGTTATCGGTTCGGTGTTCCATAATCCATCGGCAGGTGCTGGCAGTGTACCGCGCGGATGGGCTGAGGTAATCGGCGAAAGGGCGCTGGAATTTGCCGGCCGGTGAAAAAACTGGTCTCGGCGTGGGGTGCCCCGCGGCGATACAATCGTGGCGCTGCTGTACTTTGGTAAGCCGGCGCCAGTGGAATACGCCGGACCGGCCGGCCACAAGGGCCGGGACTACCGCGCAGGTCAGGTGGCTGGGGCGGAGGCGGATCCGCCGGGGCATCGCTTAGGCTCTGCCCCAGCCACCGTTCAAGGCAAAATACGCGTTCGACGCCATCGGATCGCACCAACATGCCCGCCCGCCGTCGATTTCTGGCCCTCGCGCTGTTGATGCTGCTAGCGCTCGGCCTGAGGTTGGCCGCGGTGGCGGTGCTGGTGGGCCGGCACGATGGCAGCGCCGCCAGCTATGAGCACGGCGAAATCGCCGAAAACCTGCTGGCCGGACGGGGCTTCACCGTCACGTTTCTGGGAACGACCGGCCCAACCTCGCAACAAGCGCCGTTCTATCCCGCGTTGCTGGCCGCCAGTGGTTGGTGCTTCGGCTCCGATCCATCTCGGTGGGCCCTGGCGGTTGCTTGCTTGCAAGCGGTGGCCGGCACGGGCGTGGTGCTCTGCGTCGCATGGCTCGCCTGGTCGCTGTTGCCGCAATGGCCCACCGTGGGCTGGATCGCCGGAGTGTTGGCGGCAATTCACCCGGTCCATGTTTACATGGTCACTCAACTACAAGTGGCCGTGTGGGCGGCGGGCCTGCTGACGTTTTTGCTGGCATGGGTGGCGTCGCCGCGCGGGCGGCATGCCTGGAGCAAAGCCATCGTGTTGGGGCTGGTGGCCGGCTGGTTGCTGCTGGTCGAGCCGATCTTGTCGCTGGCGTTGCCCGTGGTGGCGGTGATGTTTTGGCGACGCGACCGCGATATGGTGGTGGCCGATGGCTGGCTGAACGGCGGTTGGGCGTTGGCCGGGCGAGTTGGGCGATTGGCGGTCATGGCAACCGTCGCCGTGATGGCGATCGCACCGTGGCTGTATCGCAATCATCAGGTACACGGCGAGCCGGTGTTTATCAAATCGACTTTTGGATATGCGTTCTGGCAAGGCAACAACACGGCCAGTTGGGGCACCGACAAAATTCCCAAAAGCTCGGTCGAGCCGCTCCGCCTGGCCCACAACGGCAGCCTGGTCGATCGTCACCGCGCGCTGTGGGAAGCGCGCCGCGAAACGCTCTATATCGACGACGTGTTGCTGAAGCCCACCGGCTATCGCGAGTTTGCGGGGCTGAGCGAGCCGGCCCGGTCGCGGTTGCTGGGAAAGCAGGCCTGGAACTTCATTCATCGGCAGCCAATGGCATACGCCCGACTTTGCCTGCGTCGGCTGCGATACTTTTTGCTGTTCGACGAAACCAATCCCAAGGCCGCCGACCCGCTGTATCGCATCACCACGGTAAGCTGGCTGGTGTTGTCGTTCATCGGGCTATTGGTTCTGGCGCCGCGCTGGCGAACGATCTGGCCGACCGTGGCGATCTTCGGCATGGTCATGGCCTTTCATACGCTGACGATCACCTCGGCGCGTTTTCGGATTCCGCTGGAGCCGCTTTCGCTGGTGTGGGCGGCCGCGGCACTGGCGCCCCTCGTCGACCACCGTCCGCGTTTGCGGCGACGAGCCAGTAGCGATCAAGAAGCAACCGCGGCGCCCAAAGGCATTCGGATCGACGAGGCACACTTGCCGCAAGGACGGCATCGTCCATCGCAGCAGATGGCAGAGTTGGCCGGCCGGCTCACCAGCCCCGGAAACACCAGGCACCGGTGAGCGGTGTGGGCGCCCCGCTGGGTTGCTAGCCCCGGTTTTTATTAAGCCTGTGGAAGCCCGACGCGTAAGCGAGGGTCGTGGGCCGGCTTTTCCTCGCTCACGCGCCGGGCTACCAGGCTCCACGCCCTCGTGCCCGTGGTTGATGAATGTTCCGCATTACGCCGTTGATTGTTCGCGGAAACGGGCTTCCCAGTAACCGTACTGAGGATCGCCCGAGCGAAAGGCGAACACCGCGTCGGGCAGCCCTTCGGCAAAGGCAGTTTGCGAACGGACGCGCACCAGCAACGCGCCATCGAGGCGGCGTTCGACACGCCACAAATGATGATCGAGCAGTTCCCCGGGATAGGTCATCGGCGATTTCAGGCGGGCGGCAAGCAGGCGGGATGGCGTGGAAGCGTTTGCGTGGCGGTGGGTTGCCGTCACGCGTGTTTCCTACGACCCATTGTCTCGGAATTCGTCGCTCAATTCTAGCCCGAAATTTCCGCCCGCGCCGCCACCGTTTCGTGGCCCAAAATCAGGCATTTTCCGGGATTTGGCGTGCGAGAACGGAGCCGTCGCCTTCGGCCACTTCGTGGCGGATATTCCCCGCCACCCGCAGTTTGACGTGGGGCTCGGTCGTCGCCGCGCCCTCGCGATCGGCCTCGACGCTCAGAAGCGAACGAATAAGGCGGGCTACCTCCTCGTCGCTCCAGGCAGCGGCGATATCGGGCCGAATGCGCGGCATGACATGTAAATGGTTCGAGAGCACCGCGAAGCTGAGCACATCGATCGCCATGATGCCGGCCAATTGCTCCAAGCGATGGCGAATCCAGGTTTTGCGGTGGTCGAAGTTCTGGCCGCTATAGCGGTCCACACCGCAGAGAAACGCGTCGAACGCAGCGCGCCACGCAACGATAGGCTCCGACGACCGACTCATCGACAATCTGGCGGCGAGCATAAGCGGGCATGGCAGCCGGTGAACGAAGCCGCCATAAGTACACATGCGACCAGTTTTCTGTCAAGCGCCCCGCCAACGCGGTTTTTCAAGAATGGTGCCCGCAAAGGATGGGTGTCTTGGTTTGCTTTAGTTGTTGGTTACCTGGTGGCCGGTGAGACGACATGCCCGGCTTCGTTCTGATTGCCGTTGGGATCGAACGAATAGCTTTCGTTGGGCGGTTCGGTGGCGCCGGCGTAGCTGACCGATGTAAGTTCATTGTCGGGGTTGTAGCCATACGTGGCCGTGCCGTCGCTGCTGGCGAACGTGGCCTCACGGTCCAGCGTGTCGAAGGTCCACGAGAGCGGGTCGATGTTCACGCCGTTGTGCGAGGGCGTGATGGCCGTGAGCTGCCCGAGCGGATTGTACGAGATGGCGCTGTCGGCGGGGTCGCTTTGGGGATTCGGGCCCATGCCCACCGAATCCATCCGGTAAATCTGCGTGATGTCGCCGATGCCATCCAGAACGAAGTCAACCGTTTTGGGATTCACGGCGTTTCCGCCCGATTGGCCCTGCTGCGCGATGCTGGTCAAGCGCGAGAGCGTATCATAAGAATAGCTGTTCAAAAAATCCTTCACGCCGGCGATGGTGGCCGACAGGCTGGTGCGGTCGCCCTGGTCGTCGAAGTGGCTGCTCAACACCACGTCGGGCACGCCCGGCGTGCCGGAGTTATCGACGCTGCTCAAATGCCCTTGGCCATCATACCCGAACGCGTAATTGGAATAGCTATCGCCGGCGCTCGTCACTTCGCCATTGGCATTATAAGCCGTGGCGATGGTGTTGACCACGGTGCTGCCCTGCATCCACTCGGTCGTGGTGCGGTTTAAGTGGTCCACGGTGAAATCCCGGATTCGCGTTCCGCCTTTCACTTTCCCCGTTAGATCAATTGGACCCGTCCTGTTTAGCCCCCTCCGTGTAACCGTCCACGACAGCCATTCTTGACGCCTGGGGTAAGTTGCAAGGGTTCGGGGCAATTCCCCACCTTTTGCAACGGAGTTCGAGGATGGCACGTTCGGCAGA
>DASVHB010000078.1:0-6520 GCA_036379195.1 Pirellulales bacterium | reverse complement strand
GTGCGATCGAACGGGGCGGGAATCGGATCGCGGTCGGAAGGCGCCGGTTCGCGGTGAGAAACCTCCGGCAGCGTGCGGGCGAACTCTTCGATGCCCGGTTTCAGCCAGCGGTACGTTGGGCCGTCTGGATCGGCCAGCAGCACCGAATACGTGCCGGTCGCCGCCACCGTCTCGCCACTATTCACTCCATCGGAAACCGTGCAGCGGACGATATCTTCGTCGCCATGCTCGCTATCCAGCGTCACATCGACGCGGAGTTGACCGCTGGTCGCGCCCGGCGGCACCGCGAACCGCAGCGCCAGCTCTTCGGTCTTTCCCAGCACGAAATCGTTGACAGCGATTTCGGCACCGGCTGGATGACGGCCGAATTGCAACGTGCCGACGCTCTCGGACGACAAAACAGTACGCAGCGGTTCATAATCCGTCCACTTGCGATCGCGGCGAAATCGCAGTCTGGCATTGCGCCACACCACCAGCGGATTCGATTGTGCCTTGGCCACCGGCAGCACCGCGAGCTCGAGCGTGGCGCTGTCCGCGCCGTCGGGCCAATCCAGCGTGGCCTTGAAGGAGCTTTCCTTCGTGAGTTCCACCGCCGCCTCGGTCAGCACCGCGGCCTCTTCTTCGTCCGACGATTCCGAGGCCAACAAATGCTGCCAGTATCGCAGCCGCTGATAAAGCTTCGTGCAATCGTCGCGCACCGTCTGCTCGGGCGCGACGGCAGGCTCGGGCAAGCCCTGCCAGCCTTCGATGATTTCGCCCAGAGGGAACGATGGCGTGCGCGCGGTCAATACCGAATGGATGTATCGGGCGAAGCGCGGCTCCAACTCGTTCTCGCTAGCCAGGTCGTCGAGTGTCGCGTCGGGCCGGCGCAGGGCCTGGCGGTGGCGGAATTGCCAGGCGACAAAAAACGCCTGCGGATAAAGCGCCAAGCCGAACGGTTTGCCGCCTTCACCCGCCGCGGTGCGAAAACCGTGGGACCGATAGATCTCTTGGATGCGGCGGATGGCCGAAAGCTCTCGCCCCGACGTGCCGGGATCGACGTCGAAGCGCAGCGGGCCCGCGCCGATCACGGCGTGGTCGGCCACTTTCTTGGCCGATTCGAGATAGCGCTCGAGGGTTGCATCTTGGATGAATTGCGCATCGCCCGAGTTGGTAAAGCCAGCGCCGCCGACGGCGTCATTCACGAAGTCGCCCGGGTCGATGAGATCGACTCCGGTCAGATCTTCGATCGAGTAAGCCAACTCGGCGCTGGTCAGTTGCCGCATGGCCATCTTGCCGGGATCGCCGGCGTGCTGTTCGATGTAGGCGTTCAAGCCCTGGGCAATCGCGTCGATCAGCGCGGTCCGCTCCGCCGCGGTCGGCTGCGTGGCTTCGGGCGGCGGCATCCGCCCGTCTTCGACCCGCTCGATCACCTTTTCCCATCGCCGGAATTGCGTGGCGAAATCTGGCTGGCCGCTCAGTTGCTCCAAATCAAGGTGTGCTTCCGGGGCATCGCCGCCGTGACAGTCCACGCAGAACTGGTTCACCAGCGGCGCGGCGTCATTAGTGTCGCCGGCGCGAGCAGTGCCGGTTAGCAGCACGGCCGCCAGCCCGAACCAAATGCATAGCTTGAGAACACCACAGCGGCATGGCGGCCATGCGAGGTCCAAAACGGATCCCGCGCTCATCGGGTTCGCTTTCCATCGAACGAGCGAAATCATCATCGGGGACTCGAACTGCGCGGTTGCGGATTGCCGTCTGCCTGCAGCCAGGAATACAATATCGACCAGCACGAAGGCCATGTCAAACCATGCCCGACGCGCGTACTTTAGGGAGCATGCACAAATCCAACCCGCTCGCGTCTGGCGACAAGCACACACCGACCGTTAGAACGGCGATATGACACGCACGCGCCGAAGCTCGCCGAACGATGATCCCACCCGGTGGTATCACGGGGCAGATATTCCCATGCGCGTCATCCGGCGTTATGCGCGGCGCGTGGCCGAGCGCTTTCAGCCGAAAAAAGTCATTCTGTTATGCCTACGGAAAACCGCACGCCGATAGCGATGTGGATCTGTTGGTCATCATGCCGGCGCGCAACGAGCTCGATCAGGCGTTCAAAATCCGGTGCGAGGTGCCCACGCAGTTCCCGATGGATCTGATTGTGCTCAGGCCGCAAAACCTGAAATGGCGTTTGGAAGAGCGCGAGTCCTTCGTGACCGCGATCATGACGAAGGGAAAGACCCTCTATGAAAAGAATGACTCCCAGCGATATGCGCGCGAACTGCGGCATCGCTGCCGAAACGCGCTCGGGATCAAACCGCGTGATGGATGCCGGTGACGGCGCTGAACGTTCAGTTTAGGAATCGAGCGTGCCGATCGGGACAAAACAGTGGAGGCTACAGAGACACATGGGAGTAACCATTTTTGGTTATGCCGAAGTACTCCGCAGTGCCGCCTGGGACTTTGTGGGCGAGATGGCCCCCAATCCCGCGCACATATACGACGCTGACCTGGATGATTATCCGCCAGAGCAACCCGAGTTCATGCCACAACCGCTGTTCGAGTCGTACCACAAAGAATTGGCTGCGATTCTGACGGGCTTGGACAATCCCATTCGATCGAGCGTTCCGTACACTCCGGTAGCATCTCCGCGTGGCCTGCCGCCGGACCTGTCGACGGAAGTTGCGAGATGGCTCCGCCGCCACAAAGCTGACCCAAGTTTTACGCACACCTGGTTCACCCGGCGAGAGCTTGATGGGTTCGGCTGGGAGGATCGGATCATGCGACGACGCGCAATGGTCGACCGGCGTGCCGCAAGCTTGTTCGCGGATTGTCCCTGCGGATTCCCCTTGGCGAATTGGCCGGCGGACGTTCCGGTCAGTTATGCTGGTTTCATACGTGGCGGTGTGGAGGTCGAATGGCTTGAATCGTACGCCGAAATCGTGCCGGAGTTCTACCGCGAAGTGCTGCCACGCCTGGCGGTCCTCGGCCCGCCCGACGATGTGCGGCTTGTCTTGTGCGCATCCTGGTAATCCCTGACGAGGAAGCGCAACTGGAAACCGTTGCCAGTTGACATACGGAGTATTGAGCCGCGGGCGGTCACTGCCGCAGGGCCAGAAACGCAAACACCAGGGCCACCGCCAAGGCGTTCAGCCCTAGCGCGCCGTAGAAGAAGCGAGCGCCGCGGCGGCTGAGCGGACGATTTAGCAACCCTAGCGCCAAGACTACCGCCGCTGAATAAAGCAGCAGCGGCCACAAGATCGGCAGGCCGATCAGCCCGATCACCGCGGTCCACCAGGCGCGCCGCGCGGCGCGGTCGTTGGCCAGCGCCGGGTCGGCCTTGGCGCGGCGACGCGCTTCGGCTGCCGATGATTGATGCGCGCTGGAGTCGAGCGGCGGCACGACAATCTGCAATTCGCTCGAACCGGCGTCGGTCGGCGATACCGGCGCCGGCAGCACCACCGGCATCCCGTCACCGGGAGGCATCGGCAAACGGCGATGGTTGGCCACGGGCGCGGCGGGCCCCGCGGGCAGATCGGGCATGCGCGGGAGCAGGCCGCCCGGCGGCGCCTGGGGAGGCAAAGGCATGCTCGCTCGCGGTGTGGTTGGCGGCGCGGCAAGCTGCGCGCCGTCGCGGCTGGCGCCGCAGGCCCAACATACGGCGGAATCGCCGATGACCTCTTCGCCGCACTTATCGCATTTCCAGGCGGGCGGCGGTTGCGCGCGACCGCCCCGCGCCATGGCGGGTATCGGAAACAAAAGCTGCATGGCGCGCTCAAAATCGGCGGCCTCAACCTGCACTTGCACGCGCCCACCCACGCCACGCTGCGCCTCGTCGCCGGCGCCAGGCTCAATTAAGACAGCGTCAATTCCCGCCGCCGTCAATTTGCCGCGAATCAACTCGGCTTCCATCGTGTTGGGAAGCGCCGCTACCGTGAGCCGATCGGACATGAGCGTTACGCCGTGATTCCCTTGGTCAGCTCCATGAACGCCGTTTCCAGATTGACCTCTTCCTCCTTGAAGAGCGTCAGCCGATAGCCGGCCCCGATCAGGGCGGTGGGCAAGTGGCTGTAGTCGGCCGCGTCGGCGGCCATCGTCACCGTGAGCACGCCATGGGTGGCGGCCACGCGTTCGACCTGCGGCTGGGTCTCGATCAGCTTTGCCGCCGCCGCGCTGTCGCCCAGCACGCCGATCTTCAGCGTCGGCTGCCGCCGCACGCGGCGCATCACTTCGTCGACGTCGGAATTCACGAGCAGCTCGCCCCGCTCGATAATGCCGATCTTGTTACAGATATCGGCCAGCTCGGGCAGGATGTGGCTGGAGACCATGATCGTCTTGCCCATCGAGCGCAGCTCTTTGAGCAGCCGGCGGATTTCGATCCGCGCCCGCGGGTCGAGGCCGCTGGCCGGTTCGTCGAGCAGCAGCACCTGCGGATCGTGCAACAGGACGCGGGCCAGCCCCAGCCGTTGCGTCATGCCGCGCGACAGGCTGGTGACCAGCGCCTCGCGCTTGTAGCCTAAATCGACCAGCGCCAGCACGTCGTCGCACACCTTGCGACGCCGTGCGCCCTTGATGCGATACGCCGCGGCGAAGAATTCCAGATATTCGATCACCTTCATGTCGTCGTACACGCCGAAGAAGTCGGGCATGTAGCCGATCAGCCGGCGGATTTCCTTGGGCCGGGTATAGATCGAATAGCCGCAGACGTAGGCTTCGCCCCAGGTGGGATTGAGCAGCGTCGCCAAGATTTTCATGGTGGTGGTTTTGCCCGACCCGTTGGGGCCGATAAAACCAAACACGTCGCCCGCCTCGAGCTTGATGTCGAGGTGCTGGATGGCGTGCAGCTCGCCATAGACTTTGGTCAGGTCGCTGGTTTCAATCACCGGCAGATATTTCCGTCAGACGTCGTTCAAATCGTTGTAGGGTGGGCATTGCCCACCGTCGGGCCTTGTGGTGGGCAATGCCCACCCTACGTCTTTACTCGCGTCCCACCGGCAGCAAATACCGATAAAACGTCCAGTGCTGGTCGTCGGGTCCCGACAGCCGGCGGCCATTCTCGCGCACCTCGCTGGCCGGTTCCTCCGCCGCTGCCCACAGCACCGCCTGGCCCAACGCCAAATGGTTGCTCAGATCGAGATCGTGCTGGTAGCGATTCAACAAACCAGTATACCTGCGCCCGCTGTTCGCGTCGTAAAACATCATCTGGCGGATGATCGAGGGCACATCGAAGCCCGCCGGATTGTAGGGCGTCGAGACCTCGACCAAGGTGTTTTTGCCGCGTTCCTTGACCAGCTTGAAGTCTTTCAACAGAGCCTGCAGATCTCGCTGGTCGCCGGCCACGATGGGCACGGTCTGCCCCGGCTTCAGTTCGCCGATCTGCCAGGCCCAGCGGCCGGTGATCAACAGGCAGTCGGTCAGCGGCCCCTCGTGCCGGCTGGTCAGGCTGCCTTCGGCCACGCGGTCGGCGCCGAAGCGCAGCCGAGCGTCGATGTCGGCCGCGGCCGGCATCCGCCACCGCGCCACAAAGCTCTTGGTCGCCCAGACCGGAATGGGCACGCCGCGCAGCTCCGCTCGGTCGGGCGAAAGCTCGTAGCCGCGGGCCACCGAAGCCGGCGCCGCCATCGCTTGCTCCATGCCGCCCAAGGCGCCGCCGGGCAAGCCTTGCCACGAGAGCAAGACCTGCGCGGCGGCAGCATCCCGCGGTGCGGGCGACACCGAAAGGTCGTAGCTCGTCGTCGCGGGCGTGAAAATGTTGAACCATGTGGTGCCGCGGCTCCGGCCCGACGTCACGTCGATATCGACCAGATCGACTTGGTTGACGATCAGCCGGTCGCCCTTCAAGCGGTGCGCCGCCCAATAGGCCCCGCCGCAGAACAACGCCACCAGCAACGGGAAAGTGATCCACGTCAGGGCCATGCGTCGGCCCATCGCCCGCAAGAGAAAGTAGTCGGCGGGCCCGGCCAACGCGATGTAAACGGCCGCCAGCGCCGCCACCAGCCAAAACGGAGCCAGAGTGACGCCGCGGAACTGGTCGAGCGCCGCTCGCAGTTGCCCGGAAAGATCGACCAGCCCCAACTGCGTGGGCAGCGAGGCGGTGGTCTCGTCGTCGTCGCTTCGCTCGTCGGCGGCCGCGCGGCCGCTTAGCAATCGCTTGACGAACAACCGCCGGCCCGGCCAGCCGGCCAATGGCGGCCGAGTAAGATCGACCGCCGAAAACGCCACCTCGCCAAACACGCGCGGCGCCCGCACCAGCAGCGGAAAATCGCCTTCAAACAATTCCACGCGGCCGCGCACATCGCGCAACCGCACCGCCACGACTTCATCGTCGGCGCGCCTTGCCGCCGCCCGCGGCAGCGTGGCGCCGCCAAACATCTCCAGGGCGGTGACGCGCGTCAGCTTCGACGATTCGCCCATTTGGCCGGGTACAAAGCCGCCCAGCGGCGCCTCGGCAGCCAACAGCCGCGGGGCGTCGTCGCCCAACGCCAACACCAGCCGCCCGCCCTGTTCGACCCATTCGCGCAGCGCGGCAAGCCGCGCC
>DASVHB010000077.1:0-2891 GCA_036379195.1 Pirellulales bacterium | reverse complement strand
CAGCACCGCGGCTTGCCAACGCTCATAGCCGCGCGGCCGGTCGTCGTCTAACACATCGGCCAAAAGCCGGGTGGGCAAAGGTTGCCTGGATCCGATCTCCGCCAATACCGACCATTCACCACGGCTGCAACGCGCCACGGCGATATAATCGACCGCGAGCGCCGCTTTGACCAGTGGCAACACCGTCGCCAAATAATCGTCGGGCGACTGGTGCGCGGTGCTTAGCGCCAAGAGTTGGGCGGCAGCGGCGCCCAAATGGGGATGCTCGCCTAATAGGCTTGACAAAAAGCTCGTTTCGACCTGGTTACGCGCCATCAGTTTTACAACAGCGGCACAGGGCAGACAAAATCGTCGGGCTTGACGACCAGCAGCGAACAATTGACGGTGGTAAGCAGCCGCTCGGCAGTGTTGCCGGGAATCACCCCCTCCACTCCGTGACGCGCGCTGCTGCCGACCGCCAGCAGGTCGATGTGGTGCGTCTCGATGTATTTGGCAATGGCGTCGTCGGCCAGGTAGGTGACGTCCGCGATTGATACGTTCGTCAGGCCCGCGTCGCCCGCGACACGCGCAAACTGCTCATCCAGGCGGCGACGAGCCTCGGCACGGTCTTGCTCGTGTAGCACTCGCTCACCCCGTGCCTCCGCCTCGTCCGCATCGGAAAGCAGCGCGAAGGGCGACTTGAAAACGTGAATCAAATGCACCCTCGATCCGCGCGACAAACCAATGCGCAACGCGAGCCGCAACGCCTTGTCGCTCACCTCGGTGAAATCGCTGGCCACCAGCACGTTGGCCGGCGTGGGATGCGGCTCCGGCTTGGTCACCCAGACCGCTGTCGGGCAATGATGCACCAGCATCTTGGCCGTGCTGCCGAACAACACGCGATGCAGCGGGCCTAAATCCCGCGTGCCCACAAACACCAGGTCGTAGTGCCCGTCGATCGCCTCGCGCGCCAGCGCCATCCAGCCGTTGCCAGGCACAACCTTGCTCGTCGCCGCGACGCCGCGCGCCTTCGCCTGCTCGACCAGCTTGTCGAGCGCGGCGGCCGCGGCCTGGGTCGATTCGGAGCTGTCGAGCGCGGACATAAAGGTAATTTCGCTCGACGTCGGTTCCGCCAACCACACCGCCTGCCGAATGGCCTCCATCACCGGCGGTAAAAAGCTGTCATGACGAGCCTGGAGCGGATCGACGCCCACCAAGATTTTATTCAGTTCGATCATCGCATTCGTTTGCTTAGACGCCGTGTAGTCCAGCTTCAATCATAGCTTGGCGCGGCCGCTGCTCGCAACCGGCTGACTGGGCTAATTCGCCGGCCGTCTGGCGCGGGTGAAAGCGAACCCTAAAACCGCGCTCCGGCCGCAGGCTAATCAGCGGACGTACCGACAAGGGCCCCTCCGCCGCCGGTTCCAGCGTGAATTCACGCGCCAACATGGCTACGATCGTCTTTCCTTCCATGTCGGCCAACGCTTTGCCGATGCACATACGCGGCCCCTCGCCGAAGGGAATGTAGGTTCCGGGCTTAGGCCCCATGCCCCTGAGAAAGCGGTCGGGCAAAAACGCCTCCGGCTCGGCGAAATACTTGCGGTGCATCACGTAAGGACTCCAAATCAGGTTGGCGCCCGCCGCGATTTGGTAATCGCCCAATCGCACGTCGGTGTGAGCCTTGCGGTCGAGCATGGGCACCGAGGGGTAAATCCGCAACGCCTCGCGCCAGGCGGCTTCGGTTAGCGGCAGATCGTCCAACGGCACTTCGTCTTCCGGCACTACGCTCAGTTCGGCATACAAGTCGTCCTGCACGCGCGGGTGTCGTGAGAGCAGACCGAGCAGGAAAGTCGCCGCACCGGCAGTAGTTTCGTGGCCGGCCAGCAGCATGGTCATCACGTGATCGCGCAGTTGCGCGCCGTCAAATCCGGCGTCGAGCAAAAGCGAGAGGACGTCGCACCGCTCGAATCGTCGGGCCCGCGTATCTTGGCGGCGGCGCTCGATGACGCTGGCGACCACCGCGTTCAGCGTGGCCAGCGCTTTGAGAAAGCCGCGCCGCCGGGCGGTGTTCCAGGTTTCGGGAACCAGCGACCAGATTCGATAACGAGTGTAATCATTGCAGATCTCGACCGCCCGGCGAAACTCGTCGAGATCGATATCGTCGGCAGTGGCGCCGAAGAGCAGTTCCATCGCCACGCCGATGGTCACGTCGTTCATCAAGCGGTCGAGGTCGTAGGCCGGGGAAGCGTCGGCCTTCAGCCGCTCTAGCAGGCCGGTGGTGTGGCGAATGACAATCGCCTGCTGGCGCGACATCAAGGCCCGGTCGAACGCCTGATTCACACGCCGCCGCGCGTCGATCCAAGCTTTGCCGTTGAGGGTGATGAGGCCCTTGCCAAGGACGATTTCCAGTTTTTTGAAGAGCGATCCCTTTTGGAATCGCTTGGTATCCGAGAGCATCTGCTTGACCAGGTCGGGGCCGGTCACCAGATAATACGGCACGCCCAGCCAACCCAGCCGTACAAGCTCGTGCTTTTCGGCCGCTTCCATGAGGAAGTCGAGCGGCCGATACATCATGTTGTAAAGCAGCAGCGGCGGGCAGAGGCTGGTGCCTGGTATTGCCGGGGCGCGTTTTAGTCCAACGGGCGATTTTCCGTTCTCGCTCACGGTCTGGCTCTTTGAATTCAAGTGGGTGGATCTGCTGAAAGAGTGTCTTATCCAGGCTTAATCTTCGTGTTCGACGCGGCTGGAGGATGGGCCTGGCCTGCGCAAAATCGGTTGTCGTGCTCTGACTTGTTTGATACTAGATTCATTCCGCCACGATCGGGGCTTGCCCCCGTCGAGCGCTGACTGACTGGCTAGATGTGCTCATTATCGTGTTAAAGTCGGGCATTTTGCGCACGCCAGGCCCAAGC
>DASVHB010000076.1:0-6708 GCA_036379195.1 Pirellulales bacterium | reverse complement strand
TGGCATTATTCGACGCGGAACGGAACAAATACGCATTCAGTGCGCGAGGACGTCTTGCCTAAAAACTCTAGATTCTGCGCAGCCCAGGCTCTGCCCCAACCGCCTGAGTCATCGGAACCGCCCCCGGACATAGCGCAGCTCTTCATTATAACGACCCACTGCGGAATTGGTTACAGCAGCAAGGTCAAGAACCGCTGGTACGCCTCGTTCCAGGCGGCAGTGTCGCGCGGTTCGTAGGGTTCGATCGCAAAGCTCTCGCGCACCACCCGCCGGGCTTCGCCGATCGAAGCCACCGCGCCGGCGGCAAGGGCTTGCGTCATCAGGTTGCCAACGGCGGTGGCTTCGATCGGGCCGGCCAGCACGGGCCGACCGCAAGCGTCGGCAATCGCCTGGCAAAGCGGACGGTTTTGCGTACCGCCGCCCACCATGTGAATCAGGCCGATCGGTCCGCCCACCAGCCGCTCCAGACCTCCCAACACCCAGCGGGCTTTGAGAGCCACGCTTTCGACGGCCGCACGCGCGATGGCGCCCTCGGTCT
This sequence comes from Pirellulales bacterium, assembly GCA_036379195.1. GTDB lineage: Bacteria > Planctomycetota > Planctomycetia > Pirellulales > JAICIG01 > JAICLL01. The sequence continues at coordinate 6,170 of DASVHB010000076.1, read as the reverse complement.
CGGGCGGCCGCTGACCGCTACGGCGGCAGAAGTCTTGAATGGCCCGCGGCATGTCAGCCGGCGACAGAAACGCCGGATCGTCGGGGTTGACCAGCGCCGTCAGCGGCGGCGCCGCGGCAATCTGCCGGCTGATTTCGTCCCACGACCAATCGTGCCCAGCCTGCCGCCACACGCGGCGGCATTCCTGCAACAACCACAGCCCCGCAATGTTCTTGAGCAGTCGGATCGTGCCTCCCACGCCCCCTTCGTTGGTGAAATTCAGCCGGCGGCAATCGTCGTTGATCACCGGCCGCGGCACTTCGACGCCCATCAACAACCACGTGCCCGAGCTGATGTAGCACCAGTTGGGCCGCTCGGCCACCTCGCCCGCGGCGGGCACAGCCATCACCGCGCAGGCGGTGTCGTGGGTGCCGGGCAGCACCACCTCGGTCTTCGCCAACCCTGTGTCGGCGGCCACCCGCGGCAGCAAGGGTCCCAGCCGCGTGCCCGGCTGGGCCACCTCGCCCAAAAGATGCCCCGGCAAATCGAGCCTGGCCAACAGCTCGCTGGCCCAAGCGCCGCGAGTGGGGTTGTAAAACTGCGTCGTCGTGGCGTTGGTATATTCATTCGCTTTGACGCCCGTCAGCAGCCAATGAAACAAGTCGGGCATGAGCAGCAGCGACTCGGCCACGTCGAGCAGCGGCGACTCGCGGGCGCGCAGCGCATAGAGCTGATAGAGCGTGTTGATGGGCATGAACTGCAAACCGGTCTGCGCGAAGATCTCGTCGCGGCTGACGGTCGCCAGCACGCGTTCGAGCATGCCTTCGCTGCGCGGATCGCGATACGAACGGGGGTTTTCCAGCAGCACGTCGCCGCGGCCTAGCAGGCCGAAATCGACGCCCCAGGTATCGACGCCCACCGAGACCACCTGGCCAAAGCGCGAGGCGGCCACGCGCAAGCCGTCGCACACCTGCGACCAGAGCGCCAAGAGATCCCAAAACAGCCCACCGGCCGCAGGCACCGCCCGGTTCTCGAAGCGGTGCAGTTCTTCCAGCCGCAGCCGCCGGCCATCGAACGCCCCGGCGACCACGCGCCCGCCCGACGCTCCCAGATCGACCGCCGCATAAACCTGTTCTGCCATCATCGCACCATCATTTCACGCCCTGGGGATGCTCCCGCGTAGGATGACCTTCCTAGGTCGTCCATGCCGCTTCCAATTGTTTCCAGTGGGCGACCTGGGAAGGTCGCCCTACGGATAGGAGTTCTGATCCTAGCCATCGGCCGGCTTGGTGACTACCGTATCGTCGTTTTCGCCGCTGCCCTGCTCGCCGCTGCCCTGCGCGGCGCTGGCATAGAGCCGCCACATGCGTTCGACGCTGCGCATGGCCGCGTTCAAGAAGCGGACGTTGCCTTGCCAATGATCTGGACCACTCGCGGCCGCGACACCTTCAATCGCAACGCCAGCGAACTTTTGCTTCCGACCCCGCTGACCTCGGTATGTTTTGCCCTTTCCCTATCACCAGGAAGACGGTTCTGATCAAGTTTGAGAATGGCGAGACCTGCTTGGAAATCGAGTCCCTGGTCCCCGGTCCCTCTGGCAGGTACGCTAGGCGGCATGAATTACCTCGAAACACTCATGCTGCGGCTGGCGCAGGGAGCAGCCCACTTTCCCGAAGCGTTGCGGGCGCGGCACGCCCAGTATCTGCGCCGGGCGCAACAAGCAGACGGCGGCTTCGCGGGACGCGAAGGGGCGAGCGATCTGTATTACACTGGCTTCGCCATGCGCGGCTTGGCGCTGCTGGGCGAGTTGCACGGCGATGTCGCGCAGCAGGCCGCCCATTATTTGCGCAGCCGCCTGCGCGGCCAAACGCCGATGATCGACTTCCTGTCGTTGATGCAAAGCGCGATGCTGCTCGAAAACGCCGCGGGCATCGATGTCTTTGATGCCGCCCCGACCGGCTGGCGCGACGCCGCCGGCGTGATGTTCGAACAATTCCGCCGCCCCGACGGCGGCTACGCCAAAACCGACGAAGGGCAGGCCAGCAGCACCTATCATACCTTTTTGATCGTCGTCACGCGGCAGGTGATGGGCCAGTCGCCCGTCGAGCCTCAGCGCCTCGTCGACTTCGTCCGAGCCCGTCAGCGCGACGACGGGGGTTTCGTCGAAATCGGACCAATGCGAAAAAGCGGCGCCAATCCCACTGCCGCCGCCATTGGATTGCTCAAAGCGCTGGAATCGCTTGACGACGATGTGCGCCAGGCCGCCATCGAATTCCTCAGCGAAATGCAAAGCGATGAAGGTGGCATCAAAGCGAACACGCGCATCCCAATCGCCGATTTACTCAGCACGTTCACCGGGCTATATACGCTGAGCGATCTGGGCGCCCTCGGCGCCGTCGATCTCGCCGCCGCTCGGCGCTATGCCGATTCGCTGCAACTCGAGCGGGGCGGCTTTCGCGGGGCCGCGTGGGACGACGCGGCCGATGTCGAGTATGCGTTCTACGGTCTCGGCGCCCTGGCCCTGTGCAGTGGTTGATGGTGAAAGGGACCGTCGGCATGTCAGAATTGACCGTTCAGCAAATCAGCAAGGAATTTCCTACACGGGGTCAGCCGCTGGTGGTCTTGCGCGGTTGTTCGTTCGAGCTGTCGCGGGGCGAGAGCCTGGCCATTCTCGGTCCCAGCGGTTCGGGCAAAAGCACACTGCTGCAAATCGTCGGCACGCTCGATCGGCCCACCAGCGGCGAAGTGATGCTGGCTGGACGAAATCCCTTTACCCTCAGCGAGCGAAAGCTGGCGGCCTTCCGCAATCAGCAGATCGGTTTTGTTTTTCAAGACCACCACCTGCTGCCGCAATGTTCCGTGCTGGAAAACGTGCTATTGCCGACACTCGCGGGCGGAGGCGCCACCAGCGAAGCGTTTGACCGTGCCCGCATGCTTTTAGATCGCGTCGGCCTGACCGATCGGATCGATCATCGCCCGGCGGAGCTGTCGGGCGGTGAACGGCAGCGGACGGCGATCGCTCGCGCGTTAATCCGCCAGCCCGTGCTGCTGCTGGCCGACGAGCCGACCGGCAATCTCGACCGCTCAACGGCCGCCCAAATCGGCGACCTGCTGCTGGAATTGCAGCGGCAGGAACAAACGATGCTCGTTGTGGTGACACACAGCCTTGAACTCGCCGGGCGTTTTCAGCGGCAAGTGGAACTCGACGCCGGCCGGCTGGTGGCTAAGGTGTCGTAGTCGTAGGGTGGGCCGAGCGCAGCGAGTCCTCACACGCATCAAGTTAAGCGGGTAACCGCCTGTTTGCCCCTGTAGGGAACGCCCTCCGTGGGGTTCCGTGAACTGCGATTCGACGTCGCGTCGCGATTCACGGAACGCCACGGAGGGCGTTCCCTACAGACGTTTTGCGGTGAATTGCCTTCAGTTGACGCTTATCGCCGGGCTTTTACCGTTGCACGTTCGAGCAATTCAGGCACGGCCTCATCCGTCGGGCGAAGACCCGTAGCGAACTGCAGCTCGTTCATGGTCCGCTCGGCGTCGACCATGCTCGTGGCCACCTGGTCGACTTGCCCGGAAATGAAGTCCGGCTCCTGGCGGTTGATCGCCAGCTCTGAAAGCGATTTGATTTTGTTTTCCAAGCGATCAATTTCCAGCCGCACCAGCTCGAAATTGTCACGGGCTTTTTGATGATTCGCCAGCCGATCGCGGCAAGTCTGGATATTGTCTTCCAGCGTGTTGCGCATTTTTTCCTGCTGCGATCCGGGCGACGCTGAGATCAAGGGTTTCAGCCGCTCTTCGAGCAGTGCGATTTCCGATTCGATTCCGCGTCGCTCGGTACGCTCGAGAAACTGCCCCAAAGCGTATTCGGTGAAAAGCAGCCGCAGATAGATCCACAGCAGGCGGTCGAGCCCGGCCGCCTGAAATTGCTCCAAGTGTCCGCCGGCATTTTTGTCGGCTGCCTGAAGCTGCACCGCGATGCGCCGCAACTCCAGACAGCGGTCGCGCAGCTCCTTAAAGCGGGCCACCGAGGCCCGCGGCAATGAGCCGAGAATCTCCTTGAGCGTTTGCTCGGCGGAGACCGCGGTTTGCTGCCGCAGCGTCTTGGCCAATTGGGCATCGACGTAGCTCTGAAACTTGGGATGCGTGCCCAGCAGACCCAGATAGGCTAATTCGCTTGCCAGCACCAAGGGCATGACGACGTCGGGCACGCCGCTCAGCGCGGCAAACCCCATCGAACCCAAAAAAGCCAGCAGGTTCCAGCGATTGGCAAATGCGGACTTGAGATATTTGGCGAAGGTCACAGCTCGGCTCATTCCGCCCGGCGGGTCTCTTCAAGTTTCGAGATCAAGTCGCGAAGATACCCAACCGTTTCCTGAAACCGCGGCTCGCGCTGCATCTGCTGGCTGGGACGATCGGCTGCCTCGACCTTCAGCTCTTGCAAGATGGTGCCGGGCGAGTTGCTGAGAATATACACTCGGTCGCCCAGAAATACCGCCTCTTCGATCGAATGCGTCACGAAAAAAACCGTCGCCTCGACTTCGCGCCATAAGCTGACCAGCAGGTCTTGCATGTTCATGCGGGTGTGCGGGTCGAGCGCACCGAAGGGCTCGTCCATCAAAATGATGCGGGGACGCAGGGCCAGCGTCCGGGCGATGGCCACTCGCTGCCGCATCCCGCCCGACAACTCGTGCGGGTATTTGCCTGCGTCGGTGGCCACGGTCAGTCCGACATGGGCGATCCACTGCCGAGCCAATTCGTAGCGCTCGCGACGTCGCACGCCCAGACATTCCAGCCCGAAGGCCACGTTGTCGAGCACGCTGCGATGATCGAAACTGGTGTAATCTTGAAACACCATGCCGCGATCGGGACCGGGTCGCGTGACGGGCTTGCCCAGTACCAGTACTTCGCCGCTGGTGGCGGGATGTTGCGGTTCGAGCGCGGCGATCAGCCGTAAGATGGTGCTTTTGCCACAGCCGCTGGGCCCAAGCACGCAGATGAACTCTCCCTTGCCCGGCAGGTCTTCAACCACAAACGTGACGTCGCGCACGGCGGTGAAAGCGGCGCTCGTGCCGGCGTTGTAGGCCTTGGTGACACGGCGGAACTCGACGACCGCCGGCCGCGCGACGTCACCAGGCCCGCGCACATGCTCAAGCACCTGGCCCACGCCAACCGGCTGGACGGGACGAGGCTGAACGGCGGTGGTGGCCTGGGCTGGTTCGGGCGTCGGCGTCATTCGGTACGTTGCGATTCAGCGAGGCAGAAGTCTCAGCTTGCGACAGAGATGATAAACAGTTTCGATTGATCCGTCATCTGTAACTCGCAACACCCACAACTACCCCGGTGTGAATTGCCGGGCCCAGCTTGCATCAGACGGCGTCAACGGCGGATCGGGTAGCTCAGCATAAATGTATTTACCGTACCCGGCCAAATCGTAGGTCTGATTGAGCACCCTTTGCAAATCCAGATTCACCGGTGGGTCATCGGGCGCTAAAGGAATCGGAACTGAAGGTAAACGGTCTCGCAAGCTGATAGGCCAGAAGCCGATACGCGGACGAGATTCATATTGGCTGACGAGCACGTAATAGTCGCAAGGCGGCAACGGCGGCAGGGTCGGGCGCGATCCGCCGCGCCGCAGATCGATTTCCACCAGGTTCGTCTGACTACCTAGCACCACATTCCGCTTCGTCAGATAGGCATCGTGATCGGGACCGCGTTTCTTGTTGGTGGGGCTCAGTAGCTCGATGACGGTGATCACCCGGCGATCGCGGCGGTCACGAACTTCGAGCCACGAGTCTCGTATAGACTCGACTTCAGGCAACGTCAATTCGACGGGCGCGGCGATGTTCGCCACCGCGGCGACTGGCCCCGGCTCATTGAAGGTGCTCAACGCCACGTCCGCTCGGCCAAAGAACCGGCGCTCTTCTTCCGAAAGGGCACGGATATAAATCCTGTATTCGAATTTCACCAGATAATCTGCCCCCAACTGTGGATTCAGCGCCTCTTGCGCACGTGTCAAAAAGTTGTGGTGAAAATCTTCCCAAGTGTCCTCTTGCTCAAGGTAGGGATTCATGCCCGGAAATGGGGAAGGCATCGTCGTATTCCTAACTTCAAACCAATTGTTGATCGAGCGGACCTGGCTGCAGCGCTCTTCTGATTCTACCAAGGTTAGGTGGCTGGGGCAGAGTCTAAGCGAT
>DASVHB010000075.1:0-5262 GCA_036379195.1 Pirellulales bacterium | reverse complement strand
GGGGCAGTTCTCAGGCTCCGATCGACTAAGGCAATGATCTTCCGGCGGGTCGCTCCGCCCAGCCGGCCCCAGGCGGCGATTAACCGCGACAACTGCGGGTCTGCACCGCTCCGTGCATCAACTGCACCGGATTTTGCACCGCCGGTTGCGGGAATCGCGTTATTTTGCGAGAAAACCGGGGTAGTTTCGAGTCCCCTATCCTCCACTCCACGTCTCGTAGTCCGCGTGCCGTCGCATGTAGGCTGTTTCCGCCTGTTGAGGACCGCCCTCCCGCGGCAACACGGTTGAACCGGATGCTAGCAATGGCATCATGCTTGCACTGAGCGTGCGAGCATGACACGCAGCACCAAAAAGCCACGCGCCGCCCAGAAACGAGCCGCCGGCGGCGGGCCACGCCCGGCCGACGCAAACGCCTTCGATGCCAAACGCGGTCCCGCCGCCGACCGCGATCATCATCCCGCCCGGTGGCGAGGATCGGGCGGACGAAACGGGGGCCGCCGCACGCCGGCGGTCAGCATCGCCGCCGACGCGGCCGAGGTCGAACTTGCGCTCGCGGGGCAATCGCTTCGGCTGACCAATTTGCAAAAGCCCTTCTGGCCGCAACTGGGACTGACCAAGGGCGACCTGCTGCGCTATTACGCCGCGGTCGCGCCGGCCCTGCTGCCACACCTGCGCGATCGCGCGATGGTGATGAAGCGTTATCCCAACGGAGCGGCCGGCGAATTCTTTTTCATGAAGCGCGCACCCAGCCCGCGCCCCGATTGGATCGAAATCTGCTCGATCGCGCACGCCTCGGGCAATGTGATCGACTTCCCGGTGGTGCAAGATTTGGCGTCGCTGTTGTGGGTGGTGAACTTGGGCTGCATCGATCTGAACCCCTGGTACGCGCGCTGCGACGACGTCGACCGGCCCGATTATCTGCATTTCGATCTCGATCCCACGCCCGGCGCTGGCTTCGCCGAAGTCCGCGAGACGGCGTTGGCGGTGCGCGAGGCCCTGGCCAAACTGGGCATGCCGTGCGTCGCCAAGACCACGGGCTCGCGCGGCATCCATGTCTATGTGCCAATCGTGCGCGGGCCGACGCAAAAAGAGGTGTGGACGCTGGCCAAGCAATTTGCCCGTGGTATGGAGGCGCGATATCCGAAGCTGATCACGGCGGAGTATCGCGTGGCCCATCGGCCGCGTCGTCACGTGTTGGTCGATTACAACCAGAACGCCTGGGGGCGTACGCTGGCGTCGGTTTATTCGGTGCGGCCCACGCCGCGGGCCACCGTCTCGGCGCCGGTCAGTTGGAGCGAGATCGAGCGGGGTGTTGAAATCGAAGATTTCGATCTGCGGAACACGCCCGAGCGCGTCGCGCGGCAAGGCGACTTGTGGAAGCCGTTGTTGGCGCGGAGTGGCCGCTTTAGTTGGGAGACGCTGCGATGAAACTAGCTGTTCAGCCACCGTTGCCGCCGATGGAGGCCCGGCTGGTCGACGAAATACCCACCGGCGCCGCTTGGCAATATGAGCCAAAATGGGACGGCTTTCGTTGCCTGGCATTCCGCGATGGCGACGAGGTTTATTTGCAGTCGAAGTCGGGGCAAGCGCTGGCCCGCTACTTTCCCGAGATGGTCGAAACGTTGCTGGCCCTCAAGGCGCGGCGGTTCGTGCTCGACGGCGAGTTGGTGGCGCCGGTGGGGCGGCGGATCTCGTTCGACGATCTGCTAATGCGAATCCATCCGGCGGCCAGCCGGGTGCGGCGATTGGCCGTGGAGCATCCGGCGCTGTTTATTGTGTTTGACTTGCTGCTGGACGATCGCGGCAAATCTTTGCTTGAGGAGCCGCTGGCAGAGCGGCGCGCGCGGCTGGAGCGATTCGCCGGCAAGTATTTTGCCGCGGGCGGCCGGCTGCATCTCTCGCCCGCCGCGACGCGCGCCGCTGCCGCCAAACGCTGGTTTCGCCAGGCGGGCGCCGCGCTCGACTGCGTGGTGGCCAAACGGCTCGATCTGCCCTATCAGTCCGGCGAGCGCACCGGCATGCAGAAGATCAAGCCGCTAAGAACCGCCGATTGCGTGGTGGGCGGATTGCGATACGCCAGCCGCGGGCGGCAAGTCGGCTCGCTGCTGTTGGGGCTGTACAACGATGAAGGCAAGCTCGACCACGTGGGCTTTACGTCGAGCTTCACGGCGGACCAGAGGCGAGAAATCACCAAGCTGGTTAAAGAACATCTCGGCCCGCCCGGCTTTACGGGCCGCGCCCCGGGCGGCCCGAGTCGCTGGTCGACCAAACGCTCGACCGAATGGACCCGACTGAAAGACGACCTGGTCGTGGAAGTGGAATACGACCAGTTCACCGCCGGACGTTTTCGGCACGGCACGAAGCTCTTGCGTTGGCGGCCCGACAAGGCGCCGGCCCAATGCACGTTTGCGCAGGTCGAGCGGGGCGGCGGCTCGCTGCGGCTGCTGGGGAAGTAGTGCCGAACCTATAGAACTCGGATTATTCATCAGCCCCCGGGTGTCCGAACGACGGTGCTGTCACACCAACCCGAAGCGCAAGCGAGGCAATTTCGTTGCACGTCCTCGCTTGCGCTTCGGGTTGGTGTGGGCTGATGAATAATCCGGGAGAGCCGGCGGGCAGGCGGGATGCCTGCACCACGATGCCGGTTCGAGGATAGGCTCCTAGAGTTTCTCATGCGGCGGTTTTGGGTTGCGTTCCACAACCGAGCAGAGAACTCGCTTTTTTTCGGGGTTTGGCCCCGAAAATGCTTTGCGGAGCTTGTTCGCCCTATTCCCCCGATTTTTCGTTAGAAGGAGTGCCCGCCATGCGTTTCCGCCGAACCGTAAGGAATCTGACTGCCCTTTTGGGCGCCATCGTGGCCTTGGCCACGGCCTGGAGTCTGCATGTCGCCGCGCAGGAGCGGCCCGGGGGTTTAGGCGGGGCGCTGAAGCGCGCCGCCCAGGCCGAAGAGCAACAAATCCGCGGGGCGGTGGCACAACCGGGTGCCCAGCCACGCGCCGCGGCGCCTCGGCCGGGCGCACAACGCCGCGCCGCGCCCCGCGCCGCCGGGCATCACGCCGGTCATGGCCAGCATGACGACTGCGCGCAAGCTTGCTCTGAGTGCCAGCGCATCTGCGATTCGTGCGCAGCTCACTGCCTCAGCCAGGTAGCGGAAGGCAATCAGGATCACAAAACGACCGTCGAGACCTGCCTGGACTGCGCCGAAATTTGCGCGGCAGCCGCTCACATTGTGTCGCGTGGGGGACCGTTCAGCGAGACCATCTGCCGGGCCTGCGCCGAAGCTTGCGCTCGCTGCGCCGAGAGCTGCGAGCAGATTTCCGACGACCAGCATATGGCCGAGTGCGCCAAGGTCTGTCGCAAGTGCGAGCAGGAGTGCCGCACGATGATCGGCGAAGACGACAATCGCTAGGTGGGAAACTGCGCTAGGCTGCGACGCCGGCGTCGATCAGTTCATAAAACACGTTTCGCTGCCGCGGCTCATAGCCCAGCTCGCGAATGGAGTCGCGGATTTGCGAGAGCGTGAGATGGTGGACCGTGCCGGCGCTGGCCACCACGTTCTCCTCGATCATCAGGCTGCCCATGTCGTTGGCCCCGTAGACCAGCGCGATCTGTCCGACCTTCAATCCCTGCGTCAACCAGCTCGATTGGATATTGGGAATGTTGTCCAAATAGAGCCGAGCGACCGCTTGCGTCTTCAGGTAGTCGAAGGCGCCCGCCTTGGGCAGGTGCGCCAGGTCGGTGTGTTCGGGCTGAAAAGTCCAGCAGATAAACGCGGTGAATCCGCCGGTTTCGTCTTGTAACCGCCGCAGCCGCTCGAAGTGCTCGATGCGCTCGGCCAGTGTCTCGACGTGGCCGAACATCATGGTGGCGCTGCCTCGCCCGCCCAACTCGTGCCAGATGCGGCAGACGTTCAGCCAATCGTCGCTGAGCACTTTGCCACGGGTGATGGCTTGGCGCACGCGGTCGACCAGAATCTCGGCGCCGCCGCCCGGCAGGCTGCCCAGGCCGGCCGCCTTCAGACGTTCGAGCACGGTGCGCAGCGGCAACTTGTTCACTTTGGTGAAGGCGTAAATTTCTGGCGGGCTGAAGCCGTGCACGTTGACTTGCGGAAAGCGGCGCTTGATATCGCCGAGCAGATCTTCGTACCATTCGAGCCGCAGCTCGGGGTGCATGCCGCCTTGCATCAGAATCTGGTCGCCACCCAGCTCGACGGTCTCTTGAATTTTTTGTAAGAGCACGTCGCGGTCGAGCACGTAGCCTTCAGGGTCTTTAGGTCGCCGATAGAACGCGCAAAAATCGCACACCGCCGAGCAGACGTTGGTGTAGTTGATGTTGCGATCGATGTTGTAGGTGCGATACGGCTCGGGGTGCAGGCGGCGAGTGACGGCGTCGGCCGCGCGGCCGAGCGACACCAGGTCGCTCGATTCGAGCAGGCTGAGTCCTTCGTCAAACGAGAGCCGCTCGCCGGCCGCGGCCTTGTCGAGCGTGTCAGCGAGGGCGCCGGCGGCTACCATGCGGCCCCCTTAGTCGCCTCTTGTACCGGGAGCCGGCCACAAGGGCCAGGGCTACGCTCTGGGCAAGGAGACTGACCAACAGGGCCGTCCACGAAATCATGCGATGCCGCCGAGCGAGCGCCGCTGGCGTCTTGATCGAGCTCTCGAGCCAACTGGCGAAAGCGTTCGAGTCCGGCGCGTTCGCGCGGTCCCAAATCGAAGTACAAGCTGTCGCGCAAGTACGACACGCATTGCGGATGCGAGAGGCCCAGCGGCGCCGCCTCGGCCGCGGCGATCGCATTGAGATTCGCCAGGCCCAGGTCGCGGGCCCGCGCGAGCGAGGCGGCCAGATCGCCCAGCTCAATGCCGGGACGCGCCACCCACATGGCAAACACAAACGGCAAGCCGGCCCAGCGGCACCACTCGTCTCCTAGATCCCATACCGCGGCGAACGGACCGCCGGGCGAGTGCATCGCCCGATCGCCAATCACCAGCACGGCGTCGGCCGCTGAATCGCGCACCGACGAGCCAATCGGCAGCGGCTCCAGCCGCGGCGCCAGGCCAAACCGCTGTTTCAGCAAGATGCGGACCAGCGCCACGCTGGTGCGAGAACCTTCGTCGAGCGCCAGCGTGCCGATGTTTTCGATCGGCACCCGACTTAAAAGTTTGACCGACAGCACTGGTCCTCGGCAGGCGATGCAGGCGTCGGAGACGATGGAATAGCTCGGTTCCTGAAAGTACTCGATCGACGGGATGAGTGCCACATCGA
>DASVHB010000074.1:0-3192 GCA_036379195.1 Pirellulales bacterium | reverse complement strand
CGATTGTTGACCGGGTGGTCAAAATCGTAGGCCCGCGGGTCGAACGCCAGCTCGTCGAGCATATCGAGGTCGAAATAGGCCTGCTCGCGGATTTCGGGATCGGTGGCGGCCAAGATTTGCAGTGTCTGCTCGATGAGTTCACGATAGCGTCCAGTCGCCACGCCGGCCTCGCGCAGATAGAGCGGCACCGGCGCGACCCATTCGTGCGGATAAGGCTCGACGCGTTGGGGAGTGCGCAACACCGCGACCGGGCGATGCCCAATGAAGTTGTTGAGTTGACTCAACGAGGCATCGAGGATTCGGTCGGTCTCGTTCCAAGGAGGCCCTTGCCGCAGCACAGCTTCGCAGGCCCGCGCCAGAAAAAAGGGACGAAACAAGTCTTCCGGGCGTTGATGACGCAGCAGGTCGCGGTGCCAATCGCGATAAGCGTCGGGCAGACGGTGGAACGCCAGCTCAATCACCGCTTCGGCCTGCTCAGACTGACGGAAAACCGCCGATCCGCCGGCCAGCGATGCCAGCCGTTCCAAGAGCAGCTTGCCAAGCGTTTGCCAGGGCCGCGGCGGCCGCTGGGGGCTTGCTTCCATCTGCTGGATTACGCGGTTCAGCTTGGCTTGAAACCGGGCATCGGGGACTCCCGACGAGAGGTTAAGATAACTGAGGATTTCGTCGAGGTCCGTCGGGAACACGCTGCCGCCTCTGAGCCGGTTTTTCCGCAAGCGATGGCCGAAAATAATCGTGGTGCCATTGGCCACTGCGGTTTATGATAGAAAGGTGGCCCCGCGAAGGCTATCCGTCGAACCACGGAACGCCTCGCCGAGGGCCGAAGGATCCGATCTTATCCGAACACGCGTGAGATAAAGCTATGTCGCGTTGGATGCTAGGCGCGTTGGCTGGCTGGCTGTTGATCTGCTCACATCCGGCGGGGGCGGCGCGTCCGGTGACGGGAGTGATTTCTCAGGAGACCGCCCAGCGTGCCGGGCTGGAGCGCGCCTGGGTGGCCCGCGTTGAGCTGAACGGCGGCCGCAGCCGCATTGCGCAGATTTCGGTGCAGAGCGGCCTGGTGATGGTCCAAACCAACCAGGCGGTCGTGCAGGTCTTTGATGCCGAAACACGCCGCTCACTGTGGACGGTTCAGGTCGGGCGGCCTGGTAGCGTCACCACCGCGCCGGCCGCCAACGACCGGTTCGTGGCCACGACCAATGGCGGAAATCTTTATCTTTTCGACCGCGCCAGTGGCCGAGGGCTATGGCAAAAGAAGATGAGCAGCGTGCCCAGCGCGGGGCCGGCCATCGGCCACGACCGCGTTTATGTGCCCCTTATCACGGGAATGCTCACGACATATCGCTTGCCCGCGCCCAACCGCGATGAAACCCCCAACGAACAAGCACTTAAAGACAGTGCCTTCAACTACACCGGCAAAGGCGCCGCCGACGCCCCGCCGGTGGTCACCGACGGCGCAGTCTTTTGGGGCACCGACGCGGGCAACATTTACGCGGTGAACCCGCAAAAGCTTGAGGCCCAATTTCGCGTCAAGACGCGCGGCGCCGTATTGGCCCGACTCACCTACCGCGCACCGTACATTTATGCCGCCTCGCGCGACGGCTATATCTACGCCATCCAAGATGTAAAGGCCAGGATTCGCTGGAAGTCGTCGGTGGGCAACCCCATCGTCGAGCAGCCGATGGTGACCGATGACGGAGTCTACGCCATTACCGAAATCGGCGGCATGTCCAAGCTATCGCTGGAAACAGGCGATCTGCTCTGGCGGGTCGCGGGACCGATGAAATTCGTCTCGGCCAGCCCCACTCGAATCTACACCGCCGATCGCGCCGGTCGAATGCTGATTTTCGACGCGCGTAGCGGCGCTCGCGTCGGTTGGTTGCCAACCGAGCACCTTCCGGTGAAAGTGTTCAACCGCGAGAATGACCGCATCTATTTGGCCACGACCGACGGCCTGGTGCAGTGCTTGCACGAAACCGGTCTGCGCGAGCCAGTTTGGCATATCGGACCGCGGAAATTCAGCAGCTCGGCGGAAGGCGACGAACCGGGCGCCGACGAAATGCCCACCGATGCGGCGACGCCCGCCGACCAAGGCCCCGATCCGTTCGGCGAGGGCGATGGCATGGAAGAAGAGGCAGAGGCCGACGGCGACGAACAGCGGTAACGCGCGACCCTTCGGTTTTGTCCCGAAGCGTCCCTACGCCCTTGCATTTCGGTTCGCTCATGATCGTCGCAACGCGCATCAAGATCCATGCCAATGAGCCGAGCGAGATATACCGCGGTCGAGGTTTTGCCGTCGGACACGCCCCGATGGCAGCGTGATGCACGCCCAGGTGAGAATTGGCGATTCGATGCTGATGATGGGCGAGCCGATGGGGGGCGGAGTGAAAGACCCCAGCGCAACTTGTGATGGATCGCCGCGCCGCACAAAAGCGGCTAAGCGATGACAGAAATCTGAACAGAAGATAACGAAGGGAACAAAGAAGAATCAGTGCCTATCCCAGAACCGGCGGGCAGGCGGGACGCCTACACCACAATGCCAGTTCTGGGATAGGCTCTTAGTAAAGGCCGCATCATCGTTTCTTGGGTCTTCGTTTTCTTCGTTGCCTTCTGTTCAAATCGTCTGCTTATGTGTTTTCCACCGCCTCGCGAGCGGGCGGCTGAACGGGCTGTGGCGCGCCTTCGGTTTCGTGGCCGGCAACCGCCGCCTCACGCGAGACCTGCGCCTCGAGCACGCGCTGCCGGCGCAGCTTGCGCACCAGCACTCGCAGCCCGTCCGATTTCACCACGTCGCCGCCGCGGACGGGGCGTTTCAGGCGAGCCACAATCCAATCGTGCAGCGTGCGGCAATCGGGCGGCAGATCGGAGCGGTCGATCGAAACGCCTACGATCCGCTCCACGCGGTCGAGATTCACGCCGCCACCCATCACCCAGCCGACGCCCACTTCCGAAACATGTCCCGGCACGCGGTCGTATTCGTCTTCGATGTCGCCGACCAGCTCCTCCAGAATGTCTTCCATCGTCACCATTCCCACGATCTCGCCCTGGCGATTGCGCACCAAGGCAATATGCACGTGCTCGCGAATCATCCGTTGCAGACTGCTGGCGATCGATAGCTCGTCCGAGAGGTCGGGCATCGAGCGCATGATGCCCCGCAGCGACGGTTGATCGGGCGCCAGCCTCAGCTCGGAG
>DASVHB010000073.1:0-2694 GCA_036379195.1 Pirellulales bacterium | reverse complement strand
CTGCCGAAACAATGGCCCACCGGATCCATCGAACCGCTCTGGGAAGCGAAGCTCGGCGACGGCTGGTCATCGCCCGTCGTCGCCGAAGGACGCGTGTTGGTGACCGACCGGCTTGGCGGCACCGAACGCGTGCTGGCATTCGATGCACCAACGGGCCGCGAGCTTTGGACGCACGGAGATCCGGTCAGTTTCGATCCGCACCAGGTTGGCGCGCGGCACGGCAACGGGCCCAAGAGCACGCCGGCGGTTTCGCAAGGCCGCGTCTATAGTTTGGGCATCGCGGGGCGCTTGCTCTGTCTTGACGCGAAAAGCGGCCGGCTCGTCTGGCAGGTCAATCTGCCGGAAAAATATGGCGAGCACCGGCCGTTGCCCGGTGGGCAAGCACGGGTGATCGGCACCGAGTGCGTGCTGGTGCCGATTGGCAGAGGCCAGGGCGCGCCGGCGCCGCTGTTCGGCTATACCGGTTCGCCGCTGGTGACCGAGGCGCTCGTGGTGTGCTCCGTCGGCGGGGCGCGGGGCGGCACGATCATGGCCTTCGACGCGGGCACTGGTCAGGAGGTCTGGCGATCGCTGCACGAAAACGTTTCGTATTCGTCGCCCATCGCTACCACCCTCGGCGGCATCGAGCAGGTGGTGGTGATGACCGGGCCGGAAGTCGTGGGGCTCGACCTGGCCACCGGCCGCAAGCTTTGGGGGCACCCGTTTCAGATTCAATACGATGAGAGCATCAGCACGCCCGTCGCCGCCGATGGCTACGTGCTGGCGACAGGCGACGGTCATCCGCTCACGGCCTTGCACATCGAGCGGCAGAACGGCCGCTGGTCGGCCGAGGTCGCCTGGCAAAACCGCGATTTGTCGAGCTATCTATCGTCGATGATCGTTCACCAGGGGCATGTGTACGGCATGAACGACGGCGGCGAGTTCGCCTGCCTGCGATTGGACGACGGCAAGACGCTGTGGATCGAGGGGCATCACGGCTATTATTGCACGCCGGTGCTGGCCGACGCGAGTCTGCTGTGCCTCAACGAACGCGGCGAACTGCAAGTGCTCGCCGCAACGCCTGAAAAGTATCATCCCATCGCCGCGATGCGCCTGACCGACCGCGCCACCTGGACATCGCCGGCCATCGCCGGTGCGCGGATCTTCGTGCGCGGCGATAAGCAGCTCAGGGCGTTCAAGCCGTAGTGCATGCTTTCCGACTTGATGTAAGCTGCGGTGGGTAGGATGGGACTCGCTGCGCTCGGTCCACCCTACTCCCTTACCCTACCAGAAGCAGCGGCTTGCACAACGCCGGCTCAGACGCCACAATGTTGAGATACCCGCCTGAAGCTAGTTCGCTCTACGAGATTCCCACCTTGCTCGAGAGGGACCGAACTGCACATGTTTGCCCGCCTATGGATACCATCGACGTCGCGGTTGGCCGCTTTGGTCGCGGCGGCGGTGTCGTTTGCCATCATCGCGACTTCGTCATCGCGCCTGGTCGCGCAAGAAGCAGCGCCTGCGGCCACCGCGCCGCCCGCCCCGCCCGCGCCGCCGCAGCATAGCGCGCCACAGGAGCAAAGCGCCGCGCCACAGGAAAATAGCGCGGCACCGGCAGCGGCGCCGCTGCACGAGCTGATCGACCAGCAAATTGCGGCGTCGCTGGCCGCCAAAGGCATCGCGGCGGCGCCGCTGGCCGACGACGCGGAGTTTCTGCGACGCATTTATCTCGATCTCACCGGCACGATTCCCACCTTCGGCGAGGCCAAGGCGTTTCTTGACGACCGCTCGCCCATCAAGCGGCAGCAGCTTATCGACCGGTTGCTGAACAGCCCCGAATATGCGCGGCAGATGCAAAGGGTGTTCGACGTGATCTTGATGGAGCGGCGGCCGGCCAGCCGCATTCCGCAGCCAGAGTGGGAGCGGTATTTGCGCGAGTCGTTCGCGGCCAATAAGTCTTGGAACGAGCTGGTGCGCGAAATTCTGGCCGCCGACGGGGCTGACGCCAACCTGCGGCCGGCGGCCCGGTTTTATCTCGACCGCGAGGGCGAGGCCAACGTGCTGGCCCGCGACGTCGGCCGGCTCTTCTTGGGCCGCGACATGCAGTGCGCCCAATGCCACGATCATCCGCTGGTCGATAGCTATTTGCAGGCCGACTATTACGGGCTACTGGCGTTTTTCAATCGTAGTTTCATCTTCACGCCCAAAGACCAGCCGCCGGTGTTTGCCGAAAAGGCCGAAGGCGACGTGCAATTTAAGTCGGTGTTTATCGAGGGGGCCACCGAGCAGCCTGCCCGGCCCCATCTGCCGGGCGAGGCGGCGGCCGACGAGCCGCAGTTTGAGAAAGGCCAGGAGTACGCCGTTGTGCCTGCCGACGGCGTGCGGCCCGTGCCCAAGTACAGCCGGCGGGCGTTGCTGCCGGCCGCCTTGCCCCGTGCTGAGAATATCGCTTTCCGCCGCAACATCGCCAACCGGCTGTGGGCTTTGTTGATGGGACGCGGCCTGGTTCATCCGCTCGATATGGACCATGCCGGCAACCCGCCGACGCACCCCGAGCTGCTCAATCTGTTGTCTGAGCGGATCGCGGCGATGAATTTCGACGTGAGGGCATTCTTGCGCGAGTTGGCGTTGAGCCAAACATACCAACGCGCCAGCGAGCCGCCGGCGGGCGTCGCGCCGCCGCCGACCGAAAGCTGCGCTGTGGCGCCGCTCAAG
>DASVHB010000072.1:0-2981 GCA_036379195.1 Pirellulales bacterium | reverse complement strand
GGTAGTCGCCCAGCGCAAAATCGGCCTGCACCGCCAGCAACCGGGCCAGTTCGTCATCTGGCTTCGCTTGCAGCAATCGGTCGAGCCGGTCGAGCGCCCCCGCGTAGTCGGCCGCGCGGAATAAAAGCAATGCCGCTTGCCTCAAACGCTCGGGCGTTGCTTCTGCCGCGTTCTGTGGCATCGCGCCCGCCCAGCCTTGCGGCGGCTCGGGCAGAGCGATCGATGCCGCCGTCTCGTCATCGGCATACACGGGCCGATAGACGTAGCCATTCGGACCAGTGGCGATGGTCTGATGGCCAATCGGCTGCCGGGCGAGGTACGGATTCGGCCAGAAGCCAAATCGGGCCCAGACGGCGAACGGATCGAGCCTGCCCGGCCCGGCGGGCGGCGCGATGACCGTGGTGCCCCGCGGCCCGGCGTAGAGCCATTCATAACGGTACGAATTCAACTGGCCATCGGCCTGGTTCGCCGCGCCCAGGCAACCGCACGCGGCCAACACCAGCGGCAGCCATCGTCGGCGGGCCATCCAGCGGTTGGCGAGGTGACGTAAGACTCTCATCGAAGGAATCCGACGGGTTTCTTCCCTGAATCGCGCAATTCATGCTATTGCCGCCTGGCGTGGCGAGTCAAGTAACCGCGCTGGGGTGTTTGAGCCGTTTACGGCCACCGCAGCCAACCGCGCACCCAGGCATAGGCCAGCGCCGCGCACACGGGGAACAAGATAAAAATCGCGCCGTAGGTGAAAGCCCACGTCCAACGGTGATACGGCCAACGGGCCATCGGCAGGGTCGGCAGATACAGTACAATGTCGGCAAGACTCGCAAACACTCAGTATACGCCAATCCGCGCTTAGGAATATGGCACATCGCGCCCGCCCACGAGTTCGGCAAGTGAAGCTCGCGGCCTTGCGAGCGGTGCTTTTTGGTGGGTTGCTCGCCGGCCTGCCGCCGGCAGATTTGCCAGATTTGCCGGTGGCACGCGCCGCCGAGAAGACTTCCGAAGAGCAAAGCCTGCGGCAAACAGCCCGCGAATTCGCCCGGCTTGATCAGAACCACGACAACCTACTGGCGCTGTATGAGTTGCTGGCCCATCAGCCAGAGTCGGCGACCACGGCCATCAGCCGCAAATTCACCCTGGCCGACACCGACCATAGCTCGCAACTGGATCGTGGAGAGTTTCATGGTTTGTTTGATCCGCCGGAAACGCGCGGCGCGATTCCCGATCCGATTGTCGAGTTGGAACGCGCCGCGGTTAGCAAATGGGAGGCAATGTTCTCCGCCGCCGATCGGAACGCCGATGGCGCGCTTGCCCGCGATGAATGGCCGGCGGAAAAACTTGCCAGCGAGATCCCCGCCCTCGCCGACATTTCGTTCGACCAGGGCGACCGCAACGGCGACGGGTTGCTCGCTGGCGAAGAGGGACACTGGCTGTTGGAAGTTGCCTACGGGCTGACACAGCTCGATGGACGCCCGTTGCGCACGCCCAGCGGCCGTGTGTTTAGCTGGTACTATTTCCGCGGCGTCGATTTGAATGGCGATGGCCTGCTTTCCCGCAATGAATTCATCTCGCGGCACTATCAAGGCCCGCAGCGCAGCGCCGCGATCTTCGCGGAGCTGGATGCCGACCGGAATGGACGGCTCACCGCCGAGGAAACTGTTCCATTGCTTTGGCACGATACGATGCGGCACTTTTTTATCTTCGACCGCGACTCGGACGGCTATTTGACCACCGACGAGATGCTGCAGATTGGTTGGGGCCAAAGCCTGGCGCGGCGGGCCGTGCCGGCGTTCGACGACAACCGCGACGGCCGTCTCTCGTTCCACGAATTCCGCATGACCACCTTCGCCAACCAGGCGTCGGCCTGGCAGGTTTTGCGGGACGACGTTGACGGGGATGGGCGGCTTTCCTTTCAGGAGTTTTACCAAGAAAAGCCGCCGTTGCTGATCGCCCAAAGCCGCTTCTTTTTCGATCGGTTCGATCTTGATCGAGATGGGTTCCTCACGCCCGATGAACTGGAATTCAAACTCGATTTCCAAAAGCTTCCGGCCGAAGTTGCCTTTCGCCGTATCGATCGGGACAGCAGCGGCGCAGTCACCGAAGCCGAACTGCTGCGGAGCACCGGCAAAGCGGCGGCGGAGATCGAGCGCGACCTGGGCTTGTTCGACCGCGACGGCGACGGCCAGTTCGACCTGCGCGAGTTTTCGGCGCTTCCCAAGCTGGTGTCTTTCGACGAACGCGGCGCCATGCCCGATCCGTTGATGAAGCTGGTCGATCGCTATCTTACCCTGGTCGACACGCACTGGGACGCTTGGGACGCAGACCGCAGCGGCGAGCTATCTTGGACGGAATTCAGGGACAGTCTGAGCGAAGAATTGCAAATGCCGGTGCGGCTGAACCAGCTTCTACCTGGTTTGGGCGGCGACAGCGCCGTGAGCTACGAAGAGACGCGGGCGATCATCGAGTGTCTGCTGGGCGTGCGCATCGCGCGCGATGCGCGCGGCCCTCCACTCGGCGGGCCGGGCGTGGTGGTCAAACAAGCAGCGCGCATCGTCCGCTCACCGCTCGACGGCAGTGGCGGTCGGTTGCTGCGCTCGCCCGGCGGACTCGTCATCAATCTGATTCATTTTCGCCAACTCGATTCCGACGCCAGCGGTTCGCTCAATGCGGGTGAGTTCGGCAGGGTCGGCGTGGCGGGCCTCGATCTGGCGGCCGTGATGGCTGAATGCGACGAAGATCAAGACGGCCAACTTTCGCTCGGCGAGTGGCGCCGCATTCCGGTGGCTGGCTCGATGGACCCCATCAACGAATTCTGCGATCTCGACGGCGACTTCAACGGACTAGTGGACCGCGATGAGCTGCGAAACGTTTCGCCGCATAAGCTGCCACTGGCCCCGTATGTCTTGCCGGGCTTCGATCTCGATGCTGACGGCAAGCTCTCGCTGGCCGAGTATCGTTTCTGTCCGCTAGGTAACCCGCTGGTC
>DASVHB010000071.1:0-3761 GCA_036379195.1 Pirellulales bacterium | reverse complement strand
GTAATTTGCCTCGCTTACGCTTCGGGTTGGTGTCGGTTTACACGCCAGCAACTCACTGTTAGGACACTACCGCGCTTTGGTAGTATCCTAAAGCGGTGTCGCCGGCCTCTAGACCGACACGAACCCGAAGCGCAATCGAGGCAGATTAAGTCCTGTGGTGCTGTCCCGGCCACCTTCCGCCCACCCTCAGCGTTTTACAACGCCGGCCGTAGTTTCGAGGGGCCGTGGCAGCATGACTCGGTAAAATCTCCAATGTAGCCCCTTTCCTCGCTTGCGCTTCGCGCTTGGTGTCGGCGACGAACACGGCTTTAGGATGCTACCGGCGCTTTACTCACCGTTTGCCCGAGCTTACGATGGGCGAACGTCCTGGCGACCTACGCTCAGCAAACATTCCTCAAACCGTCCTCTTGAAGGAGCCATCTCGTGCGCCGATTTGCCTCAACGTTTATCCTTTCCACCGCGGCAGGCATGTTTTGTTTGGCGTCCGGCCCCGCCCGCGCCGCCGATGAATACGCCTACGACCCGGTCCATTCGTCGATCAGCTTCAAGGCCCGGCATCTCGACATTAGCTGGATCCACGGGCGGTTCAACGAAGCGGAAGGCAAGTTTGCCATCGACAAGCAAGATCCCTCCAAGAGCCGGTTCCAGTTGTCCATCAAGGTCGATAGCGTCGATACCGCCAACAAGGCCCGCGACGAACATCTACGTCAGCCCGACTATTTCGACGCCAAACAGTTTCCGACCATCGACTTTCGCAGCACGAAGGTCAAGCCGGTCAGCGGCGGCTACGAAGTGACGGGCGATTTCACCCTGCACGGCAAGACCAAACAGGTCACGCTCACGTTCGAGGGCGGCAAAGAGGCCGAGTTCATGGGCACCAAGCGCATCGGCTTCTCGACTCAACTGTCGGTCAAGCGGAGCGATTTCGGTTTCGACAAGACGCAGATCGGCCTGATCGGCGACGAAGCTCTCGTGTATATCGACTTCGAGGGCGCGCGAAAATAGCGGATGCCCGATTTGCTCCAGTTTTTGGCGGCCCTGGCCATTGCCGCCGGCGTCAGTGCGGTTGTCGCCCTGGCGTTCGGCGCGGCAGGGGCGCCTGCCGCCGCCCGCGGAAAGGCGGTCTGCGCGCTGGCGATCGTGTTGGGTCTGGCGTGCGGCTGGTACGTCTTGCGGTTGCCCATTTCGTGGCCGCCCGCCAGCGGTCTTAGCCGACTGCTGACGATCGTGCTTCCCGCCGTTTTCGCCCTGGAGCTGGTCGCAGCCTGCCCTGCCGTGCCGCGCTGGCTGGCCTGGGGCGGTCGGGCGGCGCTGGCGATTTCGGCCAGCCGCGTGTTGCTTCACGGCTCGATTTATCTCAACGGCGACAAGCCGGAATGGTCGGCCGTCATGGCCGCAGGCATCCACCTGCTTAGCGGCGGCGTGCTGATGCTCGTTTGGACCCTACTGGTTTTGTTATCGCGTCGGGCGGCCGGCCCGGTTTCGATGTCGCTGGGGCTGGCGGCGCTCTGCGGCGGACTGGCGACGATGCTCGCGGGTTACGTGTCGGGCGGCGCGGCGGGCTTACCCCTGGCCGGCGCGCTGGCGGCATGCGCCTTGGCGAGCGCGTTTCGCAAGTTCCCCAGCGACAGCTTCGAGGGCGCCCTGGGGGTCGGCACGGTGACGCTGTTTGGCTTAGTGTACGTCGCGCATTTTTTTGGGCAGCTTTCCGCGGGGCGTTCGCTGGCGATCTTCCTCGCACCGCTTTTGTGCTGGGTCGCCGAAGCGCCGGTCTTGCGTCGCCAGCCGGTGTGGCGGAAGGCGTTGTTGGGTCTCGCGCTGGTGGCCATTCCCTTGATCGCCGTCGTTGCGCTGGCGAAGCGCGATTTCGACCGTGACACGCTCCCTTTGCTAGGCTTAGTCACTGTCCGCGTCGCGGTAACCCAGTTCGGCCCAGACCAGCGGATGGTCGGAAGCCCCCTCGTCGAGAATGCCCGCGTCGATGGTCGTTAAGCCGCGGGTCAAAATCCAATCGATGTGCGGCGGTGTCTGCTCGCCCATGATGTGACCCAGCGGATCGCCGACGGATGGTCGCGACAACAATCGCCGGATCTCTGGATCGTCGTGCGTGCAATTCAGATCGCCCAGCAACACCGCCGGCTCGGCCAATGCCAAAAACAGATCGGCCACGGCGCGCAACTGACGGGTTCGCTCGCCGTCGGCCCGATCGAGGTGGGTGACCAGCACGTGGAGCTCGCGCGGGCCATGCCGGGCGGTGACCAACACGGCGTTGCGGCAACTGTGGCTGTGCCGTTGCCGCAGCGGGATGGTCTGCCACGACGTTACCGGCAGCGAAGACAACACGGCGTTGCCAAAGCGGCTGTGCCACCAGCGCTCTTCACTGGGCGCGAACAACCAGCGGAGCTTGAGCCGTCGCGCGAGCCCTTCGGCTTGCCCTTCGGATTCTCCGAACGCGGCCCCATGTACTTCGTTGAGACCCACCAGGTCGAGTCGCGTCAACGTGGCGGCCGTCCGCGCAAGATCGCGCACGCGCTCTTTGCCGACGCCGCCGTGAATATTGAACGTGCCGACACGAAACGTCTCGCCTTTCGTCGCGACTTCAGGCACGTCGCCGGCGAACGACGTGCCGCTATCGGCCCCGCACGGCCTCCGCTGATAGCCGCTGTAGATGACGGCTGCGACCGCCGCGGCGGTGATCAGCGAGCGGCGGAGGAGTCGAGGCGCGGAGACGCGGAGAATGGGAGAGGGAGAACCCGTAAGCGCACCGCGCGTTGACGATTTGGCGTGCATGGACCGGCCGGTGAGCTGGTTGGTTTCGGAAGGCATTCGGGATTCTAATCGGGAAAACCTGATGTTCGGCGTCTGAGCGGTATCAACAGACAAAACCTGGTCAAGGATTTGATTGCCCCGACTCCACGTATTTGATTGCCTTTAGAATCGATCTGCCTGGTTTCGTTACGGCGCCCAAAACGCCCTCCATCTCTAATTTCAGTCCGTCCCGTAAACAGCGCGCACAAGCTGATCCCACGAGGCGGGGCAAATCAGGCAATACACTGTCGAGGAGCGGGACTGATTCCCTCTCCGACGGTGTGAACGGAATTGTTGGCGATCTTGAGAGTTGCACGCCAAGCGCATGTAGAAACGGATCGCTGATGCCGACAAACTTGGGTTGCTTTCGACGCAGTTGCTCGCGTAACCAGGCAAAGATCAGTAGATCCGGTGGGTCGAGATCGCCAAGAAACAGAACGTTTGTCCTTATGAACCTGGCGATCCACCGTATGTCCGCGGCCGTCGGAAGACCGCACCCGCCAACAACCGCGAGTTCACTCGGTATTTGTGCCCCGCCAATGGCTCCGAGCACGGCCGCTGGCTTTGTGGTAAAGAGCACGGGCGAATCGCTGGCGGTTGAACCAATCACTAAATAAGGAACAGTACGCACATGGCGGACAAACTCCCCGTCGTCGTGTTTCGCGAACCAGGATTCGATCGATTTCATTGGCGACATTCAAATGGCGCCTTTAATTGAATCGGCGACTTCGGTTCTCGAATCGCCTAGGCGGCTCGGCGGACCGCCTGGCGAGTTTGTGCCAGACGCGACAGGACTTGTGCGTAGACCCGCTCGACGCTGATTTCGTCCAAACACAGCGGTGGATCGTATTTCAACGGGCACCGATGTGCGAAGCAGGGGGAACAACTCAGGTGCCGCTCGAGCACCAGGGCGTTGCTGGCGTAAGGGCCCGTGCGCAGCGGATGCGATGGCC
>DASVHB010000070.1:0-2323 GCA_036379195.1 Pirellulales bacterium | reverse complement strand
CGAGGCATGTGGCGAGGGATGCCGATCGCGCAAATAACGATCGACGGTCTGCGGAGGCATGTCGAATACCCGCCCATCGCGGAGCGAACGCAAGAGCTTGATGTGTTCGGCATGCGCCCACACCAACGGCATGGCCGAACCGGCCGGTCTGCCGAGAAACAATTCCGCTTCGGGAATGTCGTCGACGTCCCACACTTGCTCGGGCAGCAAGCCGCCGCAATTGGCAAATTCTTCCAACGTGCGTAGCAGTCGCTCGGCTTCGTCGCGGCGACCCGCGGCCAGTTCATAATGGCCGCGCTCGCCGGTCAAGAGCGGCCAGGCGCGGCCCACGCCCGTGCCGTCGAAGGGCCGTCCGTCGGCATGCTCGCCGTAGCCGTCGAGGTTGTAACGATACCAGCAAGGGCCGGGCGGAAGCTCGACTTTCAGCACGGAGTCGATCGCTTTGACCGTGTTGAGAATCCGCGGGTCGTCGGCTGCTCGCAGGCCAAACCGCACCAGCGCCAAGGCATCGGGGCTGACCAGGTCGCCGGCCGGCTCAGTCGCCTGATCGGCAGGCCGATTCTTGACGATCACATATCCTTTTACTGGCTTGGCGATCTCGGGCGTGTCGGGCGAAATGCGAACGTAATACCCCTCGACGCCCACGCGGCGCGACAGCTCGGTGTCGACGGCATACATCCAATCGTCAATGCTCGAATGCCAGAGATCGGCCGTTTCGCGCAGGTATTGGGCCTCGCCATGTTCGCCGTGTGCCTCGGCCATCTGGGCCGCGACCAGCAGCGCCGCGATCTCCGCCGCCACGGTGAAGGGACTGTAGCCGGGATCTTCCTCCCAACGGTCTTGCTGGGTGACCGGTCCGTTGCGCACCAGATAGCCGGCGGCGTGACGCACCATGGTATAGAGCGAAGCACGTTCATGGTCGCTGAGCATTTTTTCTCGCCAGGCCAGATCGACCAGCAAGATGGGCAGCGAGGCTTCGTCCATCTGGATGCCATCCCAATAGGGGCTGCCGTCGAGCCACATGTTCTGGCCCCAGTGTCCGTCGGCCTCTTGAGTAACCTGCAGATAGCGCAGCACACGGCAGGCGACTTCAGCGCCGCCGGCGGCCATTAGCCCGCCTGCCGACTCGACCAGATCGCGCGGCCACACCAGGTGATAACCTCCCAGATCGTTGTCGCCCTTGGAAAAACCCCAGGGAATCGACATGCTGGCCACCAGCCCGCCGGGAAAGTTCTTGGCTTCGTGCGTGCGAATGACAGCGGTGCCGGCGCGGAAGACGTTCTGGCCGTGAACGTGCCCGTCGTCGAGCGGCAGCAGCGTGCTCTGCCATTGTTGCCAATCGCGCACATAACGATCTTTCGACCGATCAAAACCGTCGAGCATGCTCGAAATGGCGCGATGTCCGGCTTCGTTGGCGTTGTGACCGAAACCCAGCGCGAGCACAAACTCGCCGCCGCAGGCCGCCAGGTCGATCTGCCCCGTGAGCGCGACGTTGCCGTGTTCGGCGCGTTCATAGCGCCAGGCCAGCCACTTATGGCGCTGAAGATCTTGCCAGCCGTCGGAATAGCCCACGTAGCCGACCGATCGTGCCAGCCAAGGCGTCGAGCACGAGAGGGCCAGGGCCACGTCGCTATCGGCGGCGAAGAGCACCGGCACGCCTTTGTAATCGCCCACCCAGGCGGTATTGTCGGCGCCTTGATTGCCCAGATGTGGCGAAAGCAGCGCGAACAATTGATAGTGCTCGAGCGTACCTTGCTGTGGAATAAACCGAATGCGTTGCAACAGCACCGGTCGCCGCGGATCGGTCAGTATCTCTTTCTCGATCGTATAACGGCCTTCGCGGCAGATGTTGGTGATTTTGTAGGCGGGCACGCCATCGGCCAGATATTCGACCTGCGAGTGGGTGTCGCGTTTCTCCTCGGAGAAAAAGTGCTTGCCATCGGTGACCAAGAGTCCCAGATCGCGAGTGCAGGCCAGATCGACCCGTGGATAATAGACTTCGTTGATGATGCCGTGACTGTGCGTGAACCAGAGCGGGCTGCCTGCGCCCAATGCGGTGCCCACGCCTTGCTTGGCGCTGGAAGTCCAGCGTGGCGGAACGCCCGGGGCGCCGGGAGCGTGTTGTGCGGTGGTTTCAAACATGAGGCAAGCTCGTAGGGTTGACCGGGAATCTCGCAAGTGTTCTGTAGGTCGATCGGTGTAACCGGTCAAGCTGCCGACGCGAGTCTTAGCAAAATGTAACGATACCGACCCAAGTGCTTGAACCCGAGGGCGGCATAACCTAAATTGCAGGCGAGGAACCTATTGCTTTCGCCGGCAATCT
>DASVHB010000069.1:0-5453 GCA_036379195.1 Pirellulales bacterium | reverse complement strand
TTTTTTCTCGACCAGCGCGACAATCGGCTGGCGGCGGCTGGTTATCTGCACGGGCGGAGCGTGCTCGATCTGTTTTGTTACACCGGCGGCTTCGCATTGTGCGCGGCGATGCTCGGCGGCGCGGCGGAAGTGCTGGGCGTCGATTCCAGCGCCAAGGCCATTGCCCTGGCCAAGGCCAACGCCCAGCTCAATGGCGTGGCCAATGTGCGGTTTGAAGCAGGCGACGGTTTTCAAACGCTCGAACAGTTGGCCGGCGACGGGCGGCGGTTTGGGGCCATCGTGCTCGACCCGCCCAAGTTTGCGCGGCGGCGGCAGGGCCTGACCGAAGCCTTAAGAGCCTATCACAAACTCAATCAACGTGCCGTCGAGTTGCTGGAGCCCGACGGCATCCTGGTGACGTGCAGTTGTTCGGGCTATGTGACGCGCGAAGACTTTCAGCACGTGTTGGCTCAGGTGGCGCAGCAGACGGGGCGCAACCTGCAAATTCTCGAAGCTCGCGGCGCCGCGCCCGATCATCCCACCAGCGCCACCTGCCTGGAGACGGAGTATCTAAAGTGCTTCATTTGCCGCGTGGAATAGAGTTGAGGCAAGACGCAGGCAAAAAGATGGGGCTTAAGTGTTGGCGTCGGCCTTGCTCCAGGCTTCCATGGCCGGGGCCAGGCGGTCGAGCTCGTGCTGCAAAGCGGCCAACGCTTCGGGCGCGGAAGAAAGATCGCCGCGCTTGCCCATCACCTCCAGCCGGCGGGCGGCGTCGATCGCCCCGTGGGCCGCGAAGTTCACCAGGGCGCCTTTGAGCGTGTGGGCCGAAAGCTTCAGCAGCGCCGCGTCGCGGCGGCCGATCGCCTCGCGAATCTGGTCGAGCAGCTTGGGCGCCTCTTCGCGAAACACGCCGGCGATCTCTTCCAGCAGCTCGCGATCGCCCTGCAACCGTTCGAGTGCGGCCGCCCAGTCGGCGGCGGGCCCGGCGGAAGGCTCCGTAGGACTCCGTCCGCCCGCAATGACTTCTTCGATGACTTCGAGCAGTTCGCGGGCGCGGATCGGTTTCGAGAGATAGCCGTCCATGCCGGCGGCCAGGCAGCGTTCGCGGTCGCCCACCATGGCATGGGCCGTCATGGCCACAATCGGCAGCCGCGGTCCGCCCGCCTCGCGCCGCCGAATGGCTGCCGTGGCTTGCAAGCCGTCGAGTTCCGGCATTTGCACGTCCATCAGCACCAGGTCGAACGGCTGCCGCGCGACGGCCTCGACCGCCTCGCGACCGGTGGTGACCACCGTGACGCTATGGCCCCATTTTTCCAGCAGATAGACCGCCAGCTTCTGGTTCACCACGCTGTCTTCAGCCAGCAAGATTTGCAAATGCCGGGCGGCGCGAGTCTCACTGCCGGTCGCGGCCGGCTGTTCGTTTAGCGGAAGCGATGCGCGCGGCGTCGCCACGGGTCCCGCAGCTACGCCAAACCGCGCCGTGAAATGAAACCGGCTGCCGCGGCCCAACTCGCTTTCAGCCCAGATGCGCCCGCGCATCAGCTCGACCAGCTTTTTGGAAATCGCCAGCCCCAGGCCGCTGCCGCCGAAGCGGCGCGTGGTCGAGCTGTCGGCCTGCTCGAAGGCCTGGAAAATCACCTCACGTTTTTCCGGCGCGATGCCAATGCCGCTGTCGATGATCGTGAAGTGCAGCATGGCCCGCTCGCCGTCGGGCGGATCGGCGGCGATTTCCACGCGCACACCGCCTCGTTCCGTGAACTTGATGGCGTTGCCCAACAAGTTCAACAGCACCTGCCGCAATCGTCCGCTGTCGCCGATCAGATGGTCGGGCACACCGGGCGCAACCTGCCAGGTCAGCTCCAGCTCTTTATCGTGCGCGCGAAATTCGAGCGATCGCACAGCGTCGCCCACGCAGCCGCGGAGCGAAAAATCGGTCTCTTCCAGTTCAAGCTTGCCCGCCTCGACCTTCGAAAAATCGAGCACGTCGTTGATGACCGACAGCAACGAATCTGCCGACTCCTTGACCAGCGAGATGTATTCGCGTTGCCGCGGATCGAGCGGCGTGTCGAGCACCAGTTCCGACATGCCGATGATGCCGTTCATGGGCGTGCGAATTTCGTGGCTCATGTTGGCCAAGAACACGCTCTTGGCGCGGTTGGCGTCTTCGGCGGCTTCTTTGGCGCGGCGCAACTCGACCTCGGCACGCTTGCGGCTGGTGATATCGGTCGAGATTCCGCAGATAGCATAAGGCACGCCGCTGGAATCGTAGAGCAAAAACTTGGTCGAGACATACGTGTGTGCGCCGTCGTCTTGCGGCGCCACCTCTTCAAATTGCTGCGGCGCGCCGGCGGCCAGCACTCGCTGGTCGTTCGCCTGATAAATGTCGGCCAGCTCGGGCGGAAACAGATCGCGGTCGGTCTTGCCTACCACGTCGATCCGGCGGACGTGAAACAGCGACTCGAACAACTGATTGACCAGCACATAGCGGCCGTCGATGTCTTTGACGTAGATGACGGCCCGCGCGTTGTCGAGAATCGATTGCAGCCGCTGCTCGCTGATGCGCAACGCCTCTTCGGTTTTTTTTCGCGCGGTCACGTCCCAGAAAATGGCCTGCGTACCCACCAGACGGTCCTGGCTGTCGCGCACCGGAGTCTTGAGCACTTGCACGTAGATTTTCGTGCCGTCGGGCTTGTGGTGTTCTTCGACGGCTTCGAGCACCTGCCCGGTGCTGAGCACCTGCTGGTCGTCGCGGCGATATTTTTCGGCCAGGGCGCGGTCGTAAAAGTCGAAATCGGTGCGACCGATCACATGCTCGGGCCGGGCGCCAAGCGTCTCGCAAAACAGCCGATTGGCGAAAGTGAACCTCCCGTCAAGATCCTTGCGAAACACGTTCATCGGCAGGCTTTCGACCAGCGAATGGTAAAGCGCCTCGCTGTCGCGCAGGGCCTGCTCGGCCTGTTTGCGTTCGCTGATGTCGCGAAAGAAGAACGTGAAGACGGGCAGGCCGCCGGCGCGGCTGATGGTCATGGCCATTTCGGCGGCAAAGGTTTCGCCGCCTGCTCGCATGGCCACCACTTCGGTGCGGCGGCCCAGCATCGAGCCTTCGCCCGCCGCCATGTGCCGTTCGACGCGGTGCCGCTCGCCGCCGGCGGTTTCGGGCGGAAAGATCACGTCGTCGGGCCGGCGGCCCAGCACTTCGTGCCGCGAGCGGCGAAAGACACGTTCCGCCGCGCCATTGAACTCCGTGATCAGACCTTCGTGATTGACGGCCACGATCGGATCGAGCGACGATTCGAGAATGGCCTTTCGCAGCGACTCGGCCTCGTCGGCCCGCCGCTGGTCGCCCAGGTAGCGGTGTACCAGGGCCAGACACACCGGCTTGGTTTTGCGCGGGTGCGATACCAGAAAAGCGGTGATTTGCACGTCGAGCGGCTCGTCGCGACCCCAGCGCCGCAACTGCCCGTCGCCTTGCCAGCGGCCGCGATCGCGCACGGTGGGGAAGACCGTTTCGCGTAGCATGGCGCGGGTGGCTTCGGTATAAAAATCGCGCAGCCGGGCGTCCGACAGATTTTCTTCGGCGTCGATGCCCAGCAGCCGCCGCCCGGAGGGATTGAGATAGAACGGCTCGGCGCGCAGCGTGGTCAGGCAGACGGCATCGTCGTTCTGCTCGAACATGCTGCGTACCAGGTCGAGAATCTCGCTCATCGTACTGTCATGATGGCACAAACAATAAACGTTTGCCAGCCACCGCGCCGGGCGCGGGTCTCTGACATGCGTGTCGAGATGAATCGGTAAGGAACGCCCTCCGTGGCGTTCCGCAAGCGGCGAAGCCGCCACGGTAGCTCCGATCCCGGCGCGCCGGGATGGCGGAGGTTTCGATCGCCAGCGGCGATCGCGATCCTCGTTACGGAGTGCCGGGGCTACTTTGACGCAGAACCGTAGGTGGGCCGAGTGAACGAGTTCCACCAATCGGCGGCGCTCGGGAAAAGTCAAAACGCAAAATGACGCGCGGACTGCTTCGTGCGCCGTTCGGCGTCGGTACGCTTGCGGTCGAAGGAGATCGTTTGTCGGGTCATGCGCGCCAGCATAACACGACTGCCCCACGTTGGGCAGCGAACTTTGGTAGGACCGGGAGCGTCTAGGGAGCTGGGGCGGTGGTTCGGGATCATCTGTAGGGAACGCCCTCCGTGGCGTTCCGAGCGGGGCTTTTTGCCGCATCCAGCGTTTCAGCGTTGCGCCGCCCGAGATGGTGGGACCCGCTTCGCTCGCCCCACCCTACCAACTCGGCCCACCCCGCAACTGCGGGCGCCACCATCGCCGCCTTCGCTGCCGGGCGAATGTTATCCGGCGAATGGTGGAACCCGCGTCGCTCCGCAGCAGCACATTACGGCAACGGCCGAACTGCCTCGCCGTCAGCGCGGGTGATCAAGTTACGCACGGTTCGTTCATCAAGCGTTTCGGAGAGAAAGTGTACCGAGCCATCCCCAAACCCAGCGATGAAACCGCCGGGATGAATCCCGCCAAACTTGGGCAGCGGCTTGTCGGCGTCGTACTCGATGTCTTCCGGCTTGGTCCACGGAACCGATCGCTTCGCTTCCACAATGGCGATCGTGTTCGAGGTGCCGTCCAAGATCTCGGCGAGCGTTGTGCCTCGGGAGCCTTTCGCGCCAAAAAAGGTGGTTGGGCCAATCAGGGCAAAGTACGAGGTTTCTTTGCTGTTGGAATCCGCGGCGGGATCGCGCAACTGGACCGGCATCTTGTCGAGGACGCGCTGGTTGTTCTCGCTGTCCCACGGCTCGTCCATTCGGTATTGCCGGTAGAGAGCGTCTTGGCCGAGATACGGCAGAATCTCGATCCGCCAGCTATGCGGCGTCTTGCCATCGGGTCCGATGACCACGGGCGGCGGAAAATGCTTGTTTACGTCCATGTAGTTGTACAGCGCGAGCATGAGTTGCTTCATGTTGTTCGACGCCTGCGCTCGGCTGGCCGAGGCGCGGGCCGCCATGACGGCGGGGGCCAGCAGCGAAGCGGCGGTCTCCGCGGCATTTAGATCGGCCTTGGTGGAGTACGCAACGGTGGAATCTTCGATCTCCAACGTGCCCTGTTTGAGCGCATCGCTGGCCATGTCGAGCAGCGGCAACAGGGCGGTCGCCTGTGCCGCCGGGCCGCTCGCCAACTTGCGGTCTGCTTCGTCCAGCGCGTTGCGAGCCAAGGTGAGGACCGCTTGCATGGTCTCTTGAACGCGCTTGGCGTCGTCGGCGTTGGCGCAGTCGAGGTGAGCGGCGATGTGGAAACTCTCCACCAATTGGGCCGAGAGAAACAGCCGTTTGCCTTGTTCCCAAACGGGAGCAAAGGCTACGAGGGGAGGCCGTTTGACCTCATCGCCCGCCGCACGACCGATGGCTTCAAGATCGACCATCAGAGCGGCCTGGCCCTTGGCCAACTGTTCCCAGCGTTGCGACCAGGCGGGCTTG
>DASVHB010000068.1:0-7904 GCA_036379195.1 Pirellulales bacterium | reverse complement strand
GAGGCGTCGTCATGGGCGAGACGCCCCCGGACACGGCGGAGTCTGAGAACCTGAGCATGCGACCATATTCCAATCGCGAGAACCGGGAGATCCCATTGGTTTCCGATTCACTCGAATCGGAACGGTCCGCGAACGTCTCTGACGGCAAGGCGGACATGCACGTCGGTGGGAAGTCACATGGGTCCGTAGTACCAGCGACCACGACGAACAACGGTGCCGCTGAAACACCCGCGGAGTCGGACGAGGGAAGGGACCCAGCCAAGAGGAACGCCAAACAGGACACCTTGCACCGGACTCCGGGCCGGAACCAAAGCAAGTCGTGTGGACTGGACGGCGTGCGCAAAGCTGCCCGAAAGGACAGCACGCTCAAATTCACTGCTTTGTTGCACCATGTCAATGAAGACTGTTTGCACGAAGCGTTCTTCGATTTGAAGAAGACGGCGGCGGTCGGCGTGGACCAGGTGACGTGGCATGAATACGAGCGGAACTTGGAGGCCAACCTGTTGGACCTTCACGATCGGCTTCACCGAGGAGCCTACCGTGCTTGGCCCTCTCGTCGGGTGTGGATCCCCAAACCGGACGGCCGACAACGGCCGCTGGGCATCGCGTCGCTGGAGGACAAGATCGTCCAGCAAGCGCTGTTATGGGTTCTGCAAAGCATCTACGAGCAGGACTTTCTCGGTTTCAGCTATGGCTTCCGGCCTGGTCGCGGCAGTCACGATGCGCTCGATGCGCTAAGTGTGGCCGTCACCAGCCAACGAGTGAACTGGATACTGGATGCCGATATCGAAGGCTTCTTCGACACGATCGACCACGAATGGCTGATCAAGTTTTTGGAGCATCGCATCGGCGACCGCCGCATTCTTCGCTTGATTCGGAAATGGCTTCGGGCCGGAGTCAACGAGGAAGGCGAATGGTCGAGGACGACGGTGGGCACGCCGCAAGGGGCGGTGATTTCACCGCTGCTGGCGAACGTGTTTTTGCACTACGTCTTCGATCTATGGATCAGATGGTGGCGGAAACACCAATGCCGTGGGGCCGTCGTCGTGGTCCGCTATGCGGATGACTTCGTGATCGGATTTGAGAACCACAACGAGGCGATGGCGTGTTGGGATGCACTCCGCACACGTTTCGCCAAGTTCGGTCTGAAACTGCACGAAGCGAAAACACGCCTGATCGAGTTCGGTCGGTATGCGGCCGAACGGCGCTCACGACGTGGCGAGGGCCGACCGGAGACGTTCGACTTCCTGGGCTTCACCCACCGGTGTGCTCGGACGCGAACACACGGTAGGTTCACGATCCATCGGGTTTCGATGGCCAAACGCATTCGGATTACGCTACAAGCGATCCAAGCTGCGCTGCGGAAACGCAGGCACCGACCGCTTGACGAAACAGGCCGCTGGTTAAGGCGCGTCGTGCGCGGCTGGTTGAATTACCATGCCGTGCCCGGCAATAGTCAATGCCTCAGCCGATTCGTAGACGAAGTGACCCATCACTGGCTCCGGCAGCTTCGCCGCCGCAGTCAGCGGGGGCGCCACGGCTGGACTTGGGAGCGTATGTACCGTCTCGCACGGCGCTACCTCCCGCGTCCGCGCATCATCCATCCGTATCCCGACCAACGATTTCGCGCCCGACTCGAGGCAAGAACCGTATGAGGTAATCCTTCACGTACGGGTCTGTGCGGGGGGTGGCCCGAAAGGGCCATCCCTACCGCGATAACCTTTTTTCCTGTGGACCGGCCTCTTTTCTCGGGCGACCGCGCGGGCGGATCGTCGATTCCAGGCCGAGACCACGAATCGCCCGCTCGCTCCACGACTCGCCGCCGAAGGGATTGCCACGCTCGATGCTTCGACGGATGGCCGCCAGTTCTGCGTCGCTCTGCGGGGCATTGACGTGCTCGCCCCACCCCGCTCTGCGAGGAAGGGGCCACGAGGCGAGACGCGGTTTTTCCTCGGCCGGTCCGTGAAGCCAACGGTAAAGGCTCGACCAGCGCCACGCCTCCGCATGACGCACCAAGTTTGCCCGCAGCGCGTTCCGCTCCACATACCGCGCGACGGTGTAAAAATGATCGTCTTCCTGGACTGGGAACGACTTGAACCTACCTTGATAGACATGTCCGTTTCCGATCGAGCGTCGATGCGCGTGCCAGCGCTGGGTATGGGTCAGCGTCAGCCAACCGACGAACCGCGAGAGTTCGCCGTCTTCGCCAGGCCAGACCAGCAGATGCCAGTGATTGGGCATCAGGCAATACGCCAAGAGCCGCGTGCCCTGGCGCTGCACGGCTTCCGCCAAAATCGCCTCGAACGCGTTGTAATCCGCCTCGTCGTCGAACAAGTCCATCCGCGCGTTTCCGCGGTTAAGGACGTGATAAACGTACCCGCCCTCCGCCGCTCGATGTGGCCTTCCCATAGGCGATCAATTTATCAAGCCACCCCACCTCGGTCAACAAAAAGGTTCCTGACACCTTTTCCACGTCTTTTCCACGGGCTGACACCTTTTCCACGCTAGTCTCAATGCGCAGCCGAATCGGCGGCTAATTCGTCGGGCGCGGCGGCTTCGTCTTCGGCGGCTGCGGCGATGATTTCTTCGCCGGCAGAAGGTGGCTCGGCGGCGCGACGGTCGCCCACGCGCCGCTCGGTGAGGCGCGGGGCCGGTTCGCTGGTCGAGGCGAATGTACGCCATGCCGTGGCGTACTGCCAACCCCAGTAGAGCGCGACGACTCCGCCGCCGAGCATCAAGTAGAAAGCCGACGGTGAGCCGTTCAACCAGATCGCCGCTTCCACCACGGCGGTGATCAGGCCCACCAGCGTGACGGCGGCTTTGTTCAGGCCGGTGTCGCGCAATGTTCGCCGCTGGTGCTTGTCGATCGCCGTGCGCGCGTTCAAATTGGCCAACTCGCGCATGGCCGACAAGTCGGCGGCCCGCTCGGGCGGCAACGCGCGGCGACCCATCTCGCTGGGATCCGAGAACTTGGCGACCACCGGCGTTTCCGGCGCCGCTTCAGGTTCGGGCTGCTCGGCCACCGCCGGCGCCGTGCGCGGCACAGGCTGCGCTTCGTGGGGCGAGGGCGACGGCATCTTCGCACCAAGCCGCTGCATCAACCGCGCCATGTAGGCATCGACCGAATCCTCGTCTTCGTCGGCCTGCGGTGCAGGCCGAGCGGCACGTTCGCCGGCCGGCGGAGCCGCCTCGGCCCCATCCGGCGACGACAAATCGGCGTCGCTCCGCGGCCTGTCCGCGGGTGCCGGCGCGTGATCGTCCGGCGTGGTGTCGATCGAAATGCCAAACCGGCTCAGCAGGTCGGTCATGTTCACCGGCGCCTCTTCGGCGGGTTCGGCGAACGATACCTCCGCCGCTTCGGAACCCGCGAACTGATGCAGCAGATCGGCCGCTTCGACGGGCGCATCGTGCGGTTCGGCGAGGCGGCGGTCCGTCACCGCCGAATGGCCGGTCGCCGACTCACCGGTGGCGGCGCCCTGGCGAAGCTCACGCAGTTGGGCGGCATGCTCGGCCAATTCGGCTTGTTGGCGCAGACGCTCGGCTTCCCAGTGGCGGCGATCGTCGTCGAGCGCGCGGCGGGCGTTTTCCAACTCGGCGGTCAGCTCGAGCAATTGATTCTGCATCTCGGAAGCATCGACCGGCGACGCGGCGACCGGCACGGTCGCCCGCCGCTGCGCATCGGCTTGCCATGCCTGGCGCTCATCGTCCCAAGCCTGGCGCAAGCTTTCCAATTCGGTTTCGAGCGCCGCCAATCGCTGGCGGTCGGCGGCCGCTTGCTCGTTGGCGCTGGCTTGTTCGGCCTCGGCCGATTGCAAGCGCTCGGTCTGCTCGGTTTGCCAGCGAGCACGTTCGTCGTCGAGCGAGCGGCGGGCGGCTTCGAGCTCGCTCTGCTGCCGGGCAAGATCGTCCGCGGCCGCGGCGTGTTGGCGCTGCGCCTCGGCCGCCGCCGAGCGTTGCAGATCGAGTTCCTGCTGAAGCCGAGCCAGCTCTGCCTCGGCCAGTTGGGCGGCCGCCGCGTCGACGGTTGCCGGCGCCGGCTCGTGTTGTTTCGATTCCCAGGCCGCGCGTTCTTGTTCCAACGCCAGCCGGGCCGCTTCGAGCGCGGCCTGTTGCCGGGCGAGTTTTTCTTCGGCGATCTCGCGGCGCTGTTCGGCCTCGATGTGCGCTTGTTGAAGTTGCCGCGATTGCTCTTGCGCCGCGGCCAATTCCGACTGCAACCGCGTGATTTCGGCCTCCGCCGCCGCCAGCGCCTCACGATCGGCTTCGGTCAGTTGAGTCTGCTGGGTATTCCAGGCCGCCCGTTCGTCGTCCAGCGCCTGGCGCAGGCCGGCCAGCTCGTGTCGCTCGTCGGCGAGCCGAGCTTCCGCAGCGGCCCGCTCGGTTTCGGTTGAGCGCAAGTGCGCTTCGCGGGTGGCAAGCTGCTGAAGTCGCAATTCGGCGTCGTGCTTCTGGCGAGCGATCTCTTCTTCCGCGGCGGCCAGCGTCCGCTGACGCCCGGTCCACTGCGTTTCGCGCTGATGCTGTTCGGCGTGCCAGGCGGCCCGCTCCGACAAGAGCGTCCGCCGGTCCGACTCGAGGCCGGCCAACTTTCGGGTGAGCGTTTGCGATTGCTCGGCGAAGTCGGCCAGCGACCGGTCGCGCGCGGTCTCCCAGGCGGCCCGCTCGGCGTTCAACTCGGCCAGGCGGCGCTCGAGCTGCTGCATCTTGTCGCTCAGGCGGGTGCGCGCCTCTTCTTGCACTTCTTCCCAGCCGTCGCGTTCGGCGTGAAAGGCGGTTTGCTCGGCGTGCAGCGCGGTGCGCTCGCGATCGAGCTTTTCGCGGTCGGCATGCAGAGCTTGCTCTCGCTCGTCGAGCGCCGCTTGCCGTTGATCGATTTCGACCGAAGCCGCTTGCCGCTGATCGTTGGCGCCGTCGGTTGCCTCGCGCAGATGGCTCGCCTGCCGGTCGAGTTCGGCCTTGGCCGCGTTGAGGGCCTCTTCTTGCCGGGCCAGCGATTCGATTCGCTCGGCCAACTGCCGCTCGATCGCGTGTCGCTCGTCGTCCCAGGCCTGGCGGGCCTCGTCCAATTGCCGCTGCTGCTCGCGGCAATGCTGCTCCCAAGTTGCCCGCTGCCGCTCGAGCACGCGGAGTTCGTCGGCGAGCTGCGCCTGGCGATCTTCCAGCGCGGCAAGCTGTTGAGCGAGCCGCGCTGGCTCGGCGGACTGCTGTATTTCCAGCGACGGGCCATCGTGCAACACATCGGCGTCGGCTAGCGGCGAAGACTCGGGGAAAATCACGTCCAACTCAAGCGGCCCCAGCGTCAGCCGGTCGCCCGGCCTCAGCGGCGCGTCGGTGAAATCGCGGCCGTTGAGTCGTGTATCGGGCGAGAAACGGCGGACCAGGGTTTCGGCCTGGCCGCGCAGAATTAAGCAGTGCAAGGGGCGCACACCCGGCTCGCCGAAGTGCAGCAGGCAAGCCTCATCGGCCCCGAGCGTGCATTTTTGCTCGTCGATGCGAAGCACTTCGCCGGCGCGCTGGCCGCCGGCCACGCGCAGCGCCAGCTCGGCTTTGGGCCGGCCAAGTAACCCGAATTGCTCCGCGACAGGCGCAGACGATGCCATGAGGTTTGCCCTAAGTGTAGACGCTCTGGGAGCATGTAGCTTACGGCAGGGGTGTGGTCAAAACTCAACACCCCCAGCTCGGGCGACCGGCGGTTTTAGCCGGTTTATTGCGCCGAATCGGCAAAGTTTGCAAAAACGGCTGCATATCGAGGCGGGTATTGTCGATTATCGGGTAGGCTCGGCAACCGCATCCCAAGTGTCCGCCTGGGGCGACTTGAAATGCGATGGCGCGAGGCAGATCGGGTGTGAAGATGTGAAGCGCAACCGCTTGGTGCGCCAATAGTTAAGGCCTGTCGCTAGCCGGCACGGCCGATTCCACGAATTCCACCGATTTTAGCGATCTTTGGTAGCTTGCATGCGTACTATAGTTTGGTTGCGGCTGATCGGGCTCGACGACGGCGGAACTTTGAGACGCCCAACCATTCGGGAACAGGTTCGAGGGTCTTAGGTCATCGTTCGATGGCTTGGCGGAGTGCAGTGGTGCGCCGAAACCCCGGCATCGCCAGGTCACGGACTTCGAGAAGGTATCTCCAATGGCACGCAAAGATGCGATCATGAAAATGCGCGAGATTCTGGTGATCCGGCGCGACGCGCTGCGCAAGGCTCTGGCCGGCGATCTCAGCTTACTAAAGGAACTGCGCGAACAGACCGCCGGCGACGTGGTCGACTTCGCCCTCGACTCTGCCCAGCACGAGATCAACTCGCAGTTGGCCGAGGTCGAAAGCCGCGAGCTGGCCAGCATCGAAAACGCCCTGGAACGCATGCGTTCGGGCCATTACGGCGTTTGCGAACAGTGCGCCGAGAAGATTCCGATGGCCCGGCTGAATGCTTTGCCATACGCCACGTTGTGCATCGACTGCCAGCGCGAGGCCGAACGCCAGGGCACGGTAGGCGGATCGGAGGCCGACTGGGGCCGGTTGATGGACTCCAGCGGCGGAGACGTCGAATTGTCGATCAACGACATCGAGCTCGATGTTTCTTGATTTTCGGCTCTCCGATCACCACAATACGGGGCGTCATGGCTAACCGCCGCCGCTCGCACAATCTCGCCGCCGTTTTTCTGGGCTTATCGCTGGTCGTGGGGCTGCGCGCCCCCGCTCGTTGCACTGCGCAAGAGCCGGGGCGCGATTTGCCCGCCGGCGAAGAGGCGCTTACGCCCGAGCAACGCGACGAACTGTATGCTTCGCTCGAGCGGCGGGCCGAGGCGCTGGCGCCACAGCTTACTGTGCTGAAAACCGTGGTCCGGCTCGTGGGACCGACGGTGGTCCACATCAAGGCCGAAAAAGAAGAGGAACGCAGCCGCCGCTCCCGGCAAGAGGTCATCGAAGAGGCCGGCTCGGGTGTGGTCATCGACTACAAGGGCAAGTTCTATATTCTCACCAATCGGCACGTCATCAAAAACGCCCTGTTGCAAAAGATCCAGATCAGCCTGGCCGACGGCCGCGAGCTACGGCCCCACAAAGTCTGGTCCGACGCCGATACCGACGTGGCGTTGATGGCGGTTTCGGCCCCCGGGCTGGTGGCCGCGCGGCTGGGCGATTCGTCGACGCTGGAGATTGGCGATTTTGTGCTGGCGGTGGGCAGCCCGTTCGGCCTGAGCCACTCGGTCACCTACGGCATTATCAGCGCCAAGGGGCGCCGCGACCTGGAGCTGGGCGAAGACGTGCGGCTGCAAGATTTTTTGCAGACCGACGCGGCCATCAACCCCGGCAACAGCGGCGGCCCGCTCATCAACCTCAAGGGCGAGGTGATCGGCATCAACACGGCCATCGCCAGCAATTCGGGCGGGAATGAAGGCATCGGCTTCAGCATTCCGATCAATGGCGTGCTGCACATTGTCAAGCAGTTTATTGAGAAGGGGCGAGTGGTGCGGGCCTATGTGGGCGTGGGGCTCGACCAAAAGTTCACCACCACGGTGGCCGTTAAGCTGGGCCTGCCGCGCCGGCAAGGCGCGCACATTACGCGCATCGAGCCGGGCAGCCCGGCCCAGGCCGCTCGCCTGCTGCCCGGCGACGTGGTGCTCCGCTTCGACGGCACGCGCGTCGAGAATGACGCTCACCTCATCTATCTGGTCAGCCTGACCGAGGTGGGCAAAGAAGTGCCGTTGCAGATCTTCCGCGGCGGGCAGACGATGGAAGTCATGGTGCGGGTGGGCAACAAGCCCTAGGCGATTGACTTCGGGCCGGGCCGGATTGAAAATCTGGCTTTCCCGAGGGCCTGATGAACGGCGCTGTGCCAACCCCTGTTCCGCCGGGCGACGACCGTCTTCGACCTCGGCACCGGCGAGCAGATTAGCCAGGTACC
>DASVHB010000067.1:0-44252 GCA_036379195.1 Pirellulales bacterium | reverse complement strand
CCACCGAAGAGCAGTGGCTTGCCCCCGGCGTGGGCTTCGTGAAGCAGGTCGATCGGAATCCGCTGTTCTCATCCACGACGCTCCTGGAAGAAATCACTCAGGACGGCCATCCGGGGCATTAACGCCGCCTACCCGTTGGCGTGCCGTTGCGCCGTGGCAGCCTGGTGATTTTTCGCAACACTCGCAGCCTTAAAACGTGAACTTCACGGCGCGCCTGCCGGTGGCGATTTGCTTTCGGCTAATTAAGCTGGAACAAACAGGCTCACTCCAAGGTCCACCTGTTATGGGGCGGCATGTCTTCCGTGTTGCGTCAAGTCGAAGGCCCCGCCAGTGTTGCGGAAAACATCGTCGCGCTAGCGCGCCAGCGGGCGCGGCAGCAAGCTGATACGGTTGCGTATACCTTCCTGGTCGATGGCGAAGCGGAGGAGCGGCATTTCACCTATGCGGCGCTCGATCGCCGGGCCCGCACCATCGCAGCGGCGTTGCAGCAGCGGGCCGCGCCGGGCGACCGAATTCTGCTGCTCTATGAGCCGGGCCTGGAATACGTGGCGGCGTTTTTCGGATGCCTCTACGCCGGCATGGTGGCCGTTCCCGCCTTCCCGCCCGAACCATTGCGATTGAACCGCACGCTGCCGCGCCTGCAGGCAATGATTGCCGATGCCCAGGCGGCGTTGGTGCTCGGCAGTTCGGCGGGATTGGCATGGTTCGAGCCGCTCTTGGCCGACCTGGCCGGCAACCTGCGTCTGCTCGCCACCGATGAACTTAGCGTCTCACCCGGCGATTGGACGCCCGTGGCAGTATCGGCCGAAGACCTGGCCTATCTGCAGTACACGTCCGGCTCGACCGGCGCGCCCCGCGGGGTAATGATCGACCACAGCAATCTGTGGCACAACGTGGCTCAGATCGAGCGTGGCCAGGGCAGTCGCACCGTCGGCGTCACTTGGCTACCCATGTATCACGACTTTGGGCTGGTGGCTGCCGTTTTGCTGCCGATGTACAGCGGCAGCCGCACCATCTCGATGTCGCCTTTGGCCTTCGTCCAGCGGCCCTGGCGCTGGCTGGCCGCGGTGACGCGCTATCGTGGCACGATCATTGGCGGCCCTAACTTCGCTTACGACTTGTGCGTGCGGAAGATTTCGCCCGACGAGCGGCGCCAGCTCGATCTGTCGAGTCTGGCGATCGTACTCAACGGAGCCGAAGCCGTGCGGCATGAGACGCTCGAGCGGTTTGTCGAAGCCTTCGGTCCATTTGGCTTTCGGCGCGAGGCCTTTGTGCCGTGTTATGGCCTGGCCGAGGCGACGCTCGGCGTCACGGGCGGAGCCTCGCTCGCCGGCGGACCGGTGGTCGAACGGTTCGAGATCAGCGCCCTCTCGCGACACCGGGCGGTGGTGGGCATCAACGGCCGACCGACACGCGCGCTGGTCAGCTCCGGCCGGTGTTTGGCCCGCACTGAGGTGCTGATCGTCGATCCCGATTCGCACAGCGAGCGGTCTGCCCGGCAGATCGGCGAGATTTGGGTCCGCAGTCCCGGCGTAGCCTCCGGCTATTGGAACCGACCGCAAGAAACCGAGCAGGCGTTTCGGGCATACTTACCCGATGGGCGCGGCCCCTACCTGCGCACCGGCGATTTGGGCTTCTTGCACGCGGGCGAACTGTTCGTCACCGGGCGATTGAAAGATCAGATCATCATTTGCGGGCGTAATCTTTATGCCCAGGACATCGAAGACACCGTCGGCCGGGCGCACGCGCTTCTGAAGTCCGACGCGGGTGCCGCCTTTTCGATCGACGCGGAAGGCCAAGAGCGTCTGGTGGTCGTGCAAGAGCTGAAACGCACGCCCAAGAATACCAACCTCGAAGAGGTGTTCGCCGCGATTCGCCAGGCGGTATTGTCGGAGCACGACGTGCCGCCGTTTGCCATTGCGCTGATCCGCTCCGGCTCGTTGCCGCGCACCACCAGCCACAAAGTGCAGCGCCGCGCCTGTCGCCAGTTGTTTCTTGAGGAGCAGCTTGAGCCGCTCTACCAGTGGCGGGCTGAGACTCATCACTCGGCATTGGACGGCGCGGGCCAACCTGCTGCGCCGCGCACCGAGACGGAAGCGCGGCTGTTGGAACTGTGGCGCGAAGTGCTGCAAAACGATACCCGGGGCATTCACGACAACTTTTTTGAGCATGGCGGCCAATCGTTGCTGGCCACGCAGCTCGTCGCCCGTGTTCGCCGCCAGTGGCAGATCGATTTACCGCTGGCGGCGCTATTTCGTTCGCCAACGATCGCGTCGCTGGCCGCCGAGATCGATGCGGCGCCGCGCGAACAATGCAGCCGCGCGACAACTCCGCTTGCCACGTCGAACTGCCCAAGCCAGGCGCCGCTCTCGTTCGCGCAGCAGCGTTTGTATTTTATGGACGAGCTGGCGCCGGAAAGCTCTCTCAACCACTTGAGTGTGGCCGTTCGAGTCGCCGGACCGCTCGACGGCGACGCCATGTGGCGCAGCCTGCTGGCCATCACCGACCGGCACCAATCGCTGCGCACCACCTTCGCCCGCACCGAAAACGGCCCAGTTCAGATGATTCACCCGTGGCAATTGCCTACGCTGGCGGAAATCGACTTGCGCGATTCGCCGCCGGAAGATCGGCAACGGATCGCTGGCGAGCACATCGATGCGGAAGCGCGTCGCATGTTCGATCTGGCGCAAGGCCCTCTATGGCGGGTGATCTGGCTGCAACTAGCCGACGATGACCACCGTCTGTTGTTAGCGATGCACCACATCATCGCCGACGGCTGGTCGATGGGCGTGCTGCTGAGCGAGCTTTGGCAGGTGTATCAAGCCCAGTTGCTCGACCTTCCTCCGCCCCTGCCGCCACTGCCCCTCCAATATCTCGACTATGTGACGTGGCAACGCTCGGCGGAGGCGATAGCCCAGACGGAAGCACAATTGGTCTATTGGCGGAGGCAACTGGTAGACGATCCGCCGCCGCTGGAATTGCCGACCGATCGGCCGCGGCCCGCTGCGCAGACTTATCGCGGGGCGACGCACCCCATCGAACTGTCGACCGAATTGACTTCGCAGATCGAGGCGCTTGCCCGCGACAGCGGCGCCACTCCGTTTGTGGTTTTGCTGGCGTCGCTGCAGGCCCTGCTCCACCGCTATACCGGGCAGACCGATTTCTGCCTCGGCGCCGCCGCGGCCAATCGCGCTCGGCCCGAATTCGAGCCGCTGGTCGGCTTCTTTGTGAATATGCTGCCGCTGCGGGCCGACCTGTCAGACGATCCGAGCTTCGAGCAGCTCTTGCAGCGCGCCAAGCAAACTGCGCTGACCGCGTTCGATCAGCAGGAAGTGCCGTTCGAGCGGCTGGTCGAGGAATTCGCGGCCACACGCGACGCCAGCCGCTCACCATTGTTCCAAGTGGCTTTGGTGGTGCAGAACACGCCGCTGCCGTCGGTGCCCGGCGTTGCGTTCGACGAAATCCACACTGGTGCGGCGAAGTACGATCTCACCTTCGCCCTCGCCGACCGCGGTGGACGCCTGGCGGGCACACTGGAATACAGCACCGATTTGTTCGATGCCGATACCATCGACCGAATCATCGCCAACTGGTCGGCGTTGCTGGCCGCCGCTGTTGCCAAGCCGGCCCAATGTGTTTCGCGTTTGCCCGTGATGCCAGAGAGTGAGCGGCAGAGACTATTGATGGACTGGTCGAGCACCCGATGGCCTGTAAATTGCCGTGCGCAAGTAGCGGACGTCGCCCAAAGTCGCCTTTCGCTCCGCGAAAGCGGCGCTACTTGCGCGGAGCGAAAGGCGACAATGCCGTGCTGCCTGCACGAGCTGTTTGAGCGGCAGGCCGCCCAAACGCCCGACGCCATTGCCGTGGTGTTCGAAGGCCGGAAGCTCTCGTACCGGGAGCTAAATAAAAGAGCGAACCGGCTCGCGTGGCATCTTCGTCGAAATCGAAAATCTAAAATCGAAAATCCAAAATCTGACGTCCTCGTCGCCATTTGCCTCGAGCGCTCCCTCGATACCGTAGTGGCAATTCTCGGCGCCCTGAAATCAGGCGCGGCCTATGTGCCGCTCGACCCGGCTTTGCCTGCCGAGCGACTGCAAGAGATGCTTGCCGACGCCAGCCCGACCCTTGTGCTCACGCAGCGACCACTCGCCGAACGGCTGGGGGATTTCTCTGGACCGATCGTTTGCTTGGACGAAGCAGACGATCAACTCGCGTTGCAAGGCTGCGAAAACCTTCCGCCGATCACAGATGCCGAGCGCCTGGCGTATGTCATATACACATCGGGGTCGACAGGCAAGCCCAAGGGCGTCATGGTCAGTCACGCGGCGGTCGTCGCCGTGATGCAATCGGCCGGGCCGCTCTACGACTTTGGCCCCGGCGATATCTGGACGTTGTTTCATTCCTACGCCTTCGACTTTTCGGTGTGGGAGCTGTGGGGCGCGCTGGCCTTTGGCGGCCGGCTGGTCGTCGTGCCCCGCGCCATCGCCCGCTCGGCCGACAGCTTTCATCAATTGCTGATCGATGAGCAAGTGACCGTGCTCAATCAGACGCCCGCCGCGTTCAACCAGCTCATGCAGTCCGATGAACGAGCGGGCGCCGGCGCCGAGCGACTGGCCTTGCGGCTGGTGATCTTGGCGGGCGAAATGCTCGACGTTGCCGCGTTGTCAGGCTGGTTCGATCGGCACGGCGATGCCAAGCCGTTGCTGGTAAACATGTATGGCATCACCGAGACCGCGATCGTTTCCACCTGGCGGCCGCTGACCTGCGCAGACCTGCTGCGTCCGGCGGCGAGCCCCATTGGCCG
Source organism: Pirellulales bacterium (assembly GCA_036379195.1). Lineage (GTDB taxonomy): Bacteria > Planctomycetota > Planctomycetia > Pirellulales > JAICIG01 > JAICLL01. The sequence continues at coordinate 39,448 of DASVHB010000067.1, read as the reverse complement.
GCCGCTGCCCGGCTGCCGGGTTTTCGTGCTCGACGGACAAAGACAACCGGTGCCTATCGGCGTGCCGGGCGAGCTCTACCTCGGCGGGATGGGTCTGGCACGAGGTTATCTCAACCGGCCCGATCTGACCGCCGAGCGATTCATCGCCAGCCCTTTTGAGCAAAGTCGGCTTTCGCTCCGCGAAAGCACGCGCGAGCGCGATGTGAATGGCGACCATCGGCTCTACCGATCTGGCGACCGCGTGCGTTGGCGCGCCAACGGCGAGTTGGAGTATCTGGGGCGGCTCGATCAACAGGTCAAGATTCGCGGCTTCCGCATCGAGCTGGGTGAGATTGAAACGCATCTCGCGCGGCATCCGCATGTGCGCGAGGCGGCGGTCGTGGCCCGCGAGAACGGCCCGGGCGGCAAACGCCTGGTGGCTTACATCGTGCCACGACACGGCGAACAGAATGGCCACGCCGAGCTGCGCGATTGGCTAAAGGCACGGTTGCCCGAATATATGCTGCCGGCCGCCTTCGTGACGCTCGACGCGCTGCCATTGACGCCTCATGGCAAGCTCGATCGCCGCGCACTGCCCCAGCCAACCGGCGCCGCAGTCGCCCTGCACGCTTATGTCGCCCCACGCAGTAGCACCGAAGCGGCGTTGGCCGATCTATGGGCCGAGCTGCTGGGCGTCGAGCGGGTGGGCATCGACGATAACTTTTTCGATCTGGGCGGACATTCGCTGCTGGCGATGCAGCTTATGACCCGGCTGCGCGAACGCTTCCGGGCCGAGATACCGCTGCGCAGATTGTTCGAGGAACCAACCATTGCGCGTCTGGCCCGCGCGATCGACTCGGACTCGCCCGCCCTCGATTGCGATTCGCGCACCAATGACCCGACCTGGGCATGGCCCATTCCGATCGCCGATCGACAGGACGAAATGCCCCTGTCGTTCGCGCAAGAGCGGTTGTTCTTTCTCGAACAACTTGAGCCTGACAGTCCCTGCTACCACATTCCGCTGGCAGTCGAGCTCACCGGCTTGCTCAACATCGATGCTTTGCGCGCCAGCCTGAAGCGGCTTGTGGCCCGGCACGAATCGCTGCGCACGCGGTTTTTCCAGCGCGATGGGCGGCCTGTGCACACCATCGCCGACGCGGTGGAGTTGCCTCTGCCGATCGTTGATCTTGCTCATTTAGCGCCGCCGGAGCAAAGCGACGAGGTCGAACGGCTGGCACAGGCCGCCGCACGCCAGCGGTTCGATCTGGGCGCCGCACCGGTGGCTCGCGCGCAGTTGGTGCGGCTCGCCGACGAGCGACATGTCTTTGTGCTGGTGCTGCATCACCTGGTGGCCGATGGCTGGTCGCTCGGTCTGCTGCTGCGCGAGTTGCTCGACGGATACAAGGCGCACGCCGCGGGCCGCGACCTGCCGGCGCCCGCGTTGACCGTGCAGTACGCCGATTATGCCGTCTGGCAACGCGGCGCCGGTGCGAGCGAAGCGCGGCAGAAAAATCTCGATTTCTGGACGAAGGCGCTCGATGGCGTGCCGCAATGGCTGGAGCTTCCGACAGACCGTCCGCGACCGCCCTTACCCAGCGGGCAGGGTGGCCAATGGACCACCGTCATCCCGCGCCGCCTGGTCGACCGTCTCGAACAACTGAGCCGCAAACACGATGCGACGCTCTATATGACGTTGCTCGCGGCGTTCGAGACGCTGTTGGGACGATTGAGCGGCCAGGATCGTTTTTGTCTGGGAACACCCGTCGCCGGGCGTTTGCGCCGCGAGCTGGAGAGCCTGATCGGACTGTTCGTCAATACGCTCGTCCTGCCTATCGATCTCCGCGACCATGCAGTCGGTACGGAAACCCCGGTTGGTGAAACCGCGAATACGGGCCTGACTTTTGAAGCGCTGCTGCGGCGTGTCAAAGAAACCACTCTCGCCGCCTTCGCCCACCAGGAACTACCGGTCGAATACCTGGTCAAACATCTTCAGCCCGAGCGACACACTCAGCGTACGCCGCTGTTTCAGGTGATGTTCGCGTTGCAAAACACACCATGGCCGGCGTTCGATGAGCCGGGCATGAGCATTCGCCCGCTGGAGATCACCACCGGCGCAGCAAAGGTCGATTTAACGCTTTCGCTGCGCGAAACCATGGACGGATTGCAAGCCAGTTGGGAGTACAGCAGCGACCTTTTGGATCGCGAAACCGTCATCCGCTGGGCCGGACATTTTCAGACGATGCTGGAGGCGATCGCCGATGACCCAACAACGTCGATCGCTCGCCTGCCGCTGCTCACCGCCGACCAAAGCCGGCAAATGCTGATCGATTGGAATAAAACCGCCTGCGATTACCCGCGCGAGCAGTGCGCGCATGAGCTATTTGCCGAGCGGGCCGCGCGGCGCCCCGAAGCCATCGCCCTGCTCTTTGGCAATCAGTCGCTGACCTACGGCGAATTGAACCGCCGGGCAAACCAGCTCGCGCATTACCTGCGATCGTTGGGCGTTGGTGCCGAGACGCGCGTCGGCCTGCTGTTGGAGCGTTCGATCGAGCTGATCGTCGCGCTGCTGGCTGTCTCGAAGGCGGGCGGTTGCTACGTTCCGCTCGATCTTGACAACCCGGCTCAACGCTTGGCCGACATCATCGCCGATGCCGATCCGGCGCTCATCCTCAGCAACAATTCAGAATCGAGAATCCAGAATACAAAATCGCTCGATCTTTCTCTCGCCGCCGACGAGATCGCCCTTCAGCCGTCCGACGACCCGCAGCCCCTGGCCGGGGCGGAGAACTTGGCTTACTTCATGTACACCTCCGGCTCGACGGGCCGGCCCAAAGGCATCGCGGTGCCGCACCGCGCAATCGTCCGGCTGGTATGGCCCATGAACTATTGCCCCATCGACGACCATGATGTCTTTCTGCACGCTTCGCCGAGTTCGTTCGACGCCTCGACTTTCGAGATCTGGGGCGCCTTGGCGCGGGGCGCTACGCTGGCCATCGCCCCGCCCGGCACGCCAGAGATCGGCAAGCTGATCGACAACCATCGCGTGACGGTTTTGTGGCTGACGGCCGCGTTGTTTCATGCGCTGGTCGATGAAGACCTCGAATCGCTGGCCGGCGTGCGACGGCTCTTGGCCGGCGGCGATGTGCTGTCGCCCAGCCGCGTCCGACGGTTTGTCGAGCGGTTCCCCGAGTGCACGCTCATCAACGGTTATGGACCGACCGAAGGCACGACGTTCTCTTGCTGCCACACAGTCGGCCTTGATGATCCGCTGGATGGTTCGGTGCCTATCGGCCGGCCGATCGACAATACCCAAGCCTACGTGCTCGACGAAAACTTGCAGCCGGCGCCCGTCGGAGTGCCGGGCGAATTGTATCTAGGCGGCGACGGCCTGGCCCGCGAGTATTGGAAACTGCCCGAACTGACCGCCGAACGGTTTATCACGGTCAAGGCGAGGCTTTACAAAACCGGCGACCGCGCGCGGTGGCGGGCCGATGGCCTGCTGGAGTTCTTAGGCCGGCTCGACCAACAGGTAAAGCTGCGCGGTTTCCGGATCGAACCGGCCGAGATCGAATCGCAATTGCTTCGGCATCCGCAGATCTGCCAGGCGGCGGTGGTGGCTTGTCCAGATGCCTCGGGCGGGAACCGTTTGATCGCGTTCATCGTGCCAGGCAGTTCGATCGAGGGCAACTCGCCGGCTGGCGCCATGGGTTCGCTCGACATACCAGCGCTGCGGAGCTGGCTGGAAGATGTTTTGCCCGGCTACATGATTCCGGCCTCGTTCATCGAACTCGCCACTCTGCCACTTTCGCCACACGGCAAGCTCGACCGCTCGGCGCTTGCCGCCCGCGTTGGCGACGTCAGCACCCAGTTTGCGCGACTTGGCGAGCCACTTGCCGACTCTCACCGAAGCCCGCGGACCGAGACCGAAGCTGCCTTGACCGCCATCTGGCAGGAGCTGCTGGGCGTCGAGCACGTCGGCATCGACGACAACTTCTTCGACCTGGGCGGCCATTCGCTGCTCGCCATGCGTGTGACGGCACGGGTGCGCGATCAGTTCCAAATTGATCTGCCATTGCGGCGATTGTTCGAGACGCCGACGATTGCGTCGCTGGCGGCGTGGCTCGAAGCGGGCGCCGAGCAACAACTGGGTGCGGCGTCTGGCCCGATCGCCGGCGCCGCGCACGACTCGCCCTGGCCGCTTTCGTTCGCTCAGGAACGGCTCTATTTTCTGAACCAACTGGCGCCCGCCAGCCCGATGTACAACATCGCGGCGGCGGCCATGCTCGACGGATCGTTGGATGCACACGCTTTACAGGCAGCACTGCAGCAACTGATCGACCGCCATGAAATCCTGCGAACGCGGTTTGAGCAGCGTGCCCATGGTCTGGTGCAAGAAGCGATTGCGCCTCTGACGATCGATTTGCCGGTGTCTGATTTGCGTGATTTGCCCGACGAAGCGCAGACTGCCGAGTTGGAACGGCTGGCGGGGGTCGAGGCTCGTAGGCCCTTCGATTTGGCCGCGCCGCCGCTGTTGCGGGCGCGCCTACTGCGCATGAACGAACGGAGGCACGCCCTGGTGCTGGTGCTGCATCACATCGTCGCCGACGGTTGGTCGCTCGGCATTTTGGTCGGCGAGCTGGCAGCGCTCTATCAGGCGCGGTGCCGTGGCGGCACCGCGGAGCTTGCTCCATTGTCGGTGCGCTATGCCGACTATGCCGTGTGGCAGCGGCAAGCACTCGACGGTGGCGCCTTAGAGAGTGACCTCGAGTTTTGGGAAGCGGCGCTGCGCGATATGCCGCGGGCGCTGGAGCTTCCGGCCGATCGGCCTCGCCCCGCCGCGGCCAGTGGCCGTGGGGGTGAAGTCGTCTCGACCTTACCGGCCACGCTGGTCAATGACTTGCGGCGCCTGGCCCGGCGCGGCGAGGCCACGCTCTACATGACCTTGCTGGCGGGGTTTGAGCTGCTGTTGGGGCGTTTATCGGGGCAGGAGCGATTTTGTCTCGGCACGCCAGTCGCCGGACGAACGCGGCCCGAGTTGGAACATCTGATCGGCCTGTTCGTCAATACGCTTGTCTTGCCCGTCGATCTGGCGGATGGCGGAACGAGCACCTTTGAGACACTTCTGGAGCGCGTCAAGCAAACCACGCTGGCGGCGTTCGCGCATCAGCAGCTTCCGTTGGAAAAACTCGTCGATCGCTTGCAGCCCAAGCGTGAACTGGACCGCGGTCCGCTCTTCCAGGTGATGTTTGCGCTGCAAAACTCGCCGTTGCCGGAGCGGACGTTTGCTGAGCTATCGCTTCGTCCGGTGCATGTGGCCAGCGGCGCGGCGCCGTTCGATCTCACGCTTTCGCTCCGCGAAACGGGCGAGTCGATTGAGGCTCTCTGGCAATACAACAGCGATTTGTTCGATCGCGAGACGATGGTCCGCTGGGCGAATCATTTTCAGACGCTCCTCACTTCGATCGTCAACCGGCCCGGCGCGCCGATCGATGAGATCGAACTGCTCAGCCGCGACGAGTTGCGGCAGATCGCCCTTGCCGGCAACGATACCACCCGGCTCTATCCCGCCGACTTCGTTCACGGGCAATTTGCCGAGCAGGCGGCCCGGCGGCCCGATGCCGCGGCCTTGGTCTATGGCGAGCAATTGCTGACTTACGGCGAGTTGAACCGGCGCGCCAACCAACTGGCGCATTATCTGCAATCGCGGGGCGTGGGACCTGAGACATGCGTCGCAATCGCCCTGGAGCGCTCGATGGAGATGATCGTCGCGGTGCTGGGAGTTCTCAAAGCCGGCGGCGCCTATCTACCGCTCGACCTGAACTACCCCGACGAGCGGCTGCGCTTCATGCTTGACGATGCGCGGCCCGCGTTCGTGCTCTGCCACAATCGAAAATCCGAAATCCAAAGTCTAGAATCCGCCCGGTGGCTGGGGCAGAGCCTTGGCGATGCCCCGGCGGAAATGGCTACTGGCGCTTGTTCGCCGATTGATTTCGGTTCGATTTCAGCCGAGCTCGCGCAGCAAAGCACCGACAACCCCGCGCTCCGCGCCGCCGAGCATCACCTGGCGTATGTCATCTATACCTCAGGCTCGACGGGCATTCCCAAGGGCGTCGCGGTCGAGCATGGCAGTTGGGCCAATCTGGCACACGCGCAGCGTGATCTTTTTTTGCAGACCACGGACGACCGGGTGCTGCAATTCGCCCCGTTGAGCTTCGACGCTTCGGTGTGGGAGATTTCGCTGGCTTTGGCGTCGGGCGCGGCGCTAGTGTTGTCTTCGCCCGAAGCACTGCTGCCGGGCGAGCCGCTCGTGCAGCTTTTGCGCGATCGGCGGGTGACCATTGCCACGCTGCCGCCATCGATTCTGGCGGCCCTGCCGCCGGCCGAGTTGCCCGACTTGCGGCTAATCATTTCAGCCGGGGAGGCCTGCCGAGCTGAGCTGGTGCGGCAATGGGGCCAAGGCCGCAGGTTTGTGAATGCCTACGGCCCGACGGAAACCACCGTGTGTGCGACCGCGGCCGATTGCCCAGCGAATGAGCCGCGCCCGCCAATCGGTCGCCCACTGCCGAACGTGCGCGTCGATGTGCTCGACGCGCGGGGCCGCCCCGTGCCGATCGGCGTGCCGGGCGAACTCTATGTGGGCGGAGCAGGCGTGGCGCGCGGTTATCTGAACCAACCGGAGCTGACTGCCGAGCGGTTCATCGATCATCGGCTTTCGCTTAGAGAAAGCACGCACTTGCCCGGAGTGGGAGTCGGCGAAGCGCGGTTCTATCGCACCGGCGACGTGGTGCGCTGGCGACCCGACGGTCAACTCGAATTTCTCGGGCGAGCCGATCAGCAAGTCAAGATCCGGGGGTTTCGTATCGAGCCGGGCGAAATTGAGGCCGTGCTCCGCCGTCATCCCGCGGTGCGCGAAGCCGCGGTCGTGACACGCGAGGAACAGCCGGGGCAGCCGCGGCTATTTGCGTATGTTGTGTCGGCGGGCGACAACGTGAGCGTCGCAGGTTTGCGCGAGTATTTGCGATCGCAACTGCCAGGCTACATGGCGCCCGCCAGCCTAATACTGCTCGATGAGCTACCGCTCTCCGCTCACGGCAAACTCGATCGCGCGGCATTGCCCGCGCCGGCCCGCCACGGCGGCGGTTCGTCTGACGGCCCGCGCGAACCTGTCAGCGAAACCGAGCAGGCGCTGGTGGAAATCTGGCGCCAGGTATTGGGTCTGGAGCAAGTGGGTATCGACGACAACTTTTTTGAATTGGGCGGCGACTCTATTCAAACGCTCGCGGTGGTTTCGCACGCCCGGCAGCGCGGCATTTTCTTCACGCCGCGGCAGTTGTTTGAACAGCCCACCATCGCGGGTTTGGCCGCCGTCGCATCTGCCTCATCAGCCATCGACGCGGAGCAAGGCATCGTTATGGGCGATGTTCCGCTGACACCCATTCAGCGGTGGTTTTTCGATACCGTAGGATGGGCATCGCCCACCACGGCGCCGTTCGGTGAAACCGATGAATCGGTGAGCAGCGCCCACCCGACGATTCTCAGCCAAGAAGTGCTGGTCGAAGTGACCGACACCATCGATGCCTCGCTGCTGGAGCAGGCGCTTACCGTGCTGGTGCTCCACCACGACGCCTTGCGGCTGCGTCTTTACCGCGCTGGCGACGGCTGGCGGCAGGTCAATGCCGGCGTCGAGGTGTTGTCCACGGCTTTCTGGCTTGAACAGGCCGATCAACGCGGACTTTCCGCTGCCGCCGCGGAAGCTGACACGCAGCGTTTGCTGGCCCGGTTGCGCGCCCGCTTCGACTTCGAATCGGGACCTCTCGTGGCCGCGGCCATCATCACCACCGATGGGGCCAGTCGGCTTCTGCTCACGATTCACCACCTGGTCGTCGATACGGTTTCTTGGCGGATCATCTTGGAAGATCTGTTGACGGCATACCGGCAACTCGCGGCACGAGAGCCGGTGCGGCTGCCGCCCAAAACCACCTCGCTGCGGCAATGGGCGTTGCGGCTGGCCGATTACGCGCGTCAGAACAACTTCGCAGCCCACCAAGCTTACTGGCACGATCTTCTCGCCGCGCCGGCCGGCCGTCTGCGATGCGATTTTGCCGAGGGATTCCATGAGCATGCTTCGGCCACCTTCGAGCGAACGCTCAGCAGCGACGAAACCGCCGCCCTGGGCGAGCTGGCCTCTCTCTACCGGATGCCCACTCAGGACCTCGTTTTGGCAATTGTGGGTCATGCGCTGCGGCCGCTGACCGGCGACGATCTGATGATCGACATCGAACACCACGGCCGCGATAGCGGTCGGTTTGAGGCGGTCGATCTGTCGCGCACCGTGGGATGGTTTACGTCGCTCTATCCGGTGCGGCTTGATTTCGCCGGCGCCGCCTCGCCGGGCGAATCGTTGCTGCGGGTCAAGCCGTCGCTGCGCGAATCAAGCGCTCGTGGATTTGAGTACGGCGTCTTGCGGTACCTCTCGCACGGCGACACGAAAGTGCCGCGCTCGCCGGCGGAAATCTGCTTCAACTATTTAGGGCAGCACCGTCAAATGGGGCAGCCCGCTGCGTTGCACTCTCGGGGCAATGACTTGGCACAAGTGCTGACGATTGCCGCCGATCGGGACCAAGACGGCCAGGATGCCGCGGCGCCGCGGCCCTATCTCATCGAGGTCACCGCGGAGATCAGAAACGGTCGGCTCATGTTGCGGTGGACGTATCGCCGCAACAGGCTCCGCGATGTGGCGTTGGAGCGCGTGGCTGCGCGGTTTGTGGCCACCGTGCGCGAGTTGATGTCGGGCCAGCCGGACGCGCGGGTGCAAGCCACGCCCGGCGACTTTCCCTTGGCTCGGCTCGATGACGCCGCGCTTGCGCGCTTGGTTGGCGAAGGCCGCGACATTGAAGACATTTACCCCCTGTCTCCCTTGCAAATGGGGATGTTGTATCACAGCCTGGCCGAGCAGCCTTTGGCCGCCGAAGCCGCGAGCGAGGTGCACGGCGGCGGGGCGTATATCGAGCAGTTGTCTTGCCGGTTGAGCGGCCCGCTCGATGTCGCCGCGTTTCGCCAGGCCTGGCGCACGGTGATCGAACGACACACCGCCCTGCGCACGGCGCTGGAGTGGGGAGGGTTGCGCGAGCCGCTGGCCATCGTTCAACGGCATGTCGAGCTTCCCTGGCAGGACGACGACTGGTCGAAGTACAGCGAGCGCGAACAGGCCGCGCGGCTTGAAACGCTGCTGCACGACGATCGACGGCGCGGGTTCGACCTTGCCATCGCGCCGCTGCTGCGGCTGAAGCTGATTCGCCTATCGGCGGACGAGTGGCGGCTGGTTTGGACACACCATCATCTGCTGCTCGATGGCTGGTCGTTGCCGCTGCTGCTCAACGAGCTGATGCTGGCGTACGAGTGCCACGCCCACGGGCAGCGATCGTTGCCACTACCACCTTCACGCCCATACCGCGATTTTATTGCCTGGCTCGCGCGGCAAGACGTTTCGCGCGCCGAGCGTTATTGGCGCGACTTGTTGCGCGGTGTCACTGAGCCAACGCGGTTGTGTTTTGAAGCGGGCGAATCAACACAAACCCGAAGCGCAAGCGAGGCTGAAATGCGGCGCGCCTCGCTTGCGCGTCGGGTTGGTGCGGGCGGTGCTACGGCAGCAGCCGATATTGCACCGGGATCCGCGGAGGCCCACTTTGCCATTCACCGTCACACCACTCGCGCGGCCGCGGCGTTTGCGCGCCGGCACCAAATTACGCTCAATACACTCTTGCAGGGCGCCTGGGCACTGGTGTTGGCCCGCCATGCGGGCAGCGACGACGTGGTTTATGGCACCACCATGGCGGGCCGGCCAGGCACGCTGGCGGGCGCCGATTCGATGGTCGGGTTGTTCATTAACACGTTGCCCGTCCGGGCTCGGCTGCCGCGCGAATCGTTCGTGGTCGATTGGCTTCGGTCGTTGCAAGGGCAGTTGGCCGAGACGCGGCATCACGAGCAGACGCCGCTGGCCAGCATTCGCCGCTGGTCGGAATTGCCGCCGGGCGTGCCGCTGTTTGAAAGCCTCTGGGTGTTCGAAAACTATCCGATCGACGCCGCGCTTCGCTCGGCCCACGCCGCCTTGCGCCCGGCGACTGAACGCGCGCCGGCGAACCGGGAGGCGACGTTGGGCCATTTGCGGTTGAGTGAAATCGAGAGCCGCTCGCAAACTAATTTTCCGCTTAATGTGGTGGTTTCCGCCGGCGACGAGATCGCGCTGCGCATCAATTACGATGCCCGCAGGTTTGAGCTCGCGGACATCGAGCGACTTGCGGCCGACTATCAAGAAACATTGGCATGTATCCTGAACAGCGGCCAGCGCCGATTGAGCGAACTGCCATGTCTCTGTAGCGAACAGAATCCGTGGCATTCCGTGGAGGGCGGTTCGACCTCGCGCGTCAGCGCCCAGGACGCCACGGAGTCGGTTCCCCACAGATCGCCGAGCACAGATCTCACTAAATCAAGCCGCTCTGCTTGCCACCGCGCGCCGCGCACCGAAACCGAGCGTCTGCTGGCCGACCTCTGGCGCGACGTGCTGCGGCTCGATCGTGTAGGCGTCGAAGACGACTTCTTCGAGTTGGGGGGCGATTCGATTCAGGCAGTGCGGGTGATGTCGCTGGCCGCGGCGCAGGGAAGGATATTCCCGCCGCAAATGCTCTTCGAGCGGCCTACCATCGCCGCCTTGGCAGCCGCCATCGACGGTACCATACCAGCCGGAAACCGCGCCGACGGCGCGCCGGGCATCGTGCCCATCCGCACGGGCGGCACGCGAATTCCCCTGGTTGGTATTCATCCGGTCGGCGGCATGGTGTTTCCGTATTACGCGCTGGCCCGTCATTTGGGGGCTGACCAGTCTTTCTATGCGATTCAGTCGCGGGGCCTCAGCGGCGGCGATCCGCACCAGCAAATCGAAGCCATGGCCGCCGATTATTTGGATCAACTCCGCACGGCACTGCCGACGGGGAGGTTTCAGCTCGCCGGCTGGTCATTCGGCGGCATCGTGGCCTACGAGATGGCACGGCAGATCGCCGCGACGGGCGAGCGGCAGCCGCGACTGATTCTGATCGACTCGGGCATCGATTCTGTCGGCGGCGCGGCCCCCGACGCCGGCATGGCGGCTTTGTTGGGCTTGTATGGCGCCGCCGACCGCCGTTCGTTGGCCGAGCTTGAGTCGCTCAGCGACGACGAAAGGCTACGGTATTTCACCGCGCAAATCTCCGCGGCGGGCCTGGCGCCCGCCCATCTGCCCGACGCCGATGCTCGGCGCCTGCTCTCCGTCTTTGAGGCCAACGCTCGTGCCGGCCTGGCCTATCGACCCCGCCCAGCGCCGGTTCAAGCGGTGCTTTTGCGGTCGGAAGAACACACCGAACGCAACGGCCGCGATCCGAGCTTGGGCTGGAAATCGCTTCTCGAAGGCGGCCTCGAAATCGAATCGCTGCCCGGCAATCATCTGACCTTGCTCCGCGAGCCGCACGTCCGCGCGCTGGCCGAGCGGCTGGAGCGAATCGTCTCTTAAACGTTCTTGATGCGCTCGAGCAAAAGTTGCATGAGTTCGAACGCACCGCGGCGCGATTGCTCGTAATCATCACCGTGCTCCTGCGCAACGGTCGCGGCGTCGATGGGGCCCGCGTGGTTTATTGTGCGGAACTTATCTGCCAACACGTCAATCGCTTCGCGTACGATGCTTTGGCTGCTGATCAAGTTGATCGCGGTGGAAAGCTGATCGAGGTTGCGGTGTCGCAGACAGAAGTAAACGTCATACGCGTCTTTGGGTTTTCGACGTTCGGCCATCGCGAACGCTTTCATGCAAATGAATGCTTCTAAGGTTGCGATGCGCGCCACGACGGCGTCAGAGGCGCCATCGGGCCGCTCGCCATCAATGCGGACTTCGTCGCACGAATCAAGCGCGATTCCGATCCCGCGAAGCGGATGGATCATGAGATCCTGCACGCGCAGCCCGGTCTCAGGTTCCATTGCGGTAGCTGGCTCGGCGCAAACCAAATCGAGTTTGACTTGAAACGGTCCCGACGTTCCCGGAATCTGGCGCAAAAAAACGCTCGGCATGTTTCCTTGCTGATATCCCGCATCAACCAAACATCGGCGTATTGTTGAGTATGGCCCCGGTGGCAAAGATCGAGTATCAACTGCCAAGTCTACGTCGAGCGAACCGGGGTGTCCTTTGCCGGGTATTTGCAACTCAGGTACCCAGCCGCCGATGATGACGAGGTGCGAATGCAATCTGCCAAGGACTCCCATCGCCTCGATGAGTACGGCACGGCTTGCGGCCACCGCGTTGTCAAACGGTTTTATCACTGGTGCGTGTTCCTCGATTGTTGATCAACTGGCTTCCTTGCATTCCAGAGGGAAGCAATCTCTCGCTCGTAGATTGCCTCCGCGGCTTCTTCTCCGCGCCCGACCAGCGATTTGAGATCGAGATAAAGCTGAATCGGCGAAACCGTTGGCAAAGGCGGTTCGCCGAGCGTGCGAAGTCCATCGAAGATGGTTCCATCGTCGCTCTGCCAGAGCAATACGTTGTCGCCGGAATCAACACGAACGCCGCTCGTCTGTTGTTTGAAATCGGTCCAGGCGGCGGGCGGCACTGGCTCGACCCATATGGTAATCCGCGATAATCGCACCATCGGAGCGGCGCGCCAGGCGCCGGAGTATTGAGTGAGACCGAAGCGGATCGAATGCTTTTTGAGCCAGCGCGCCACGGCCGCTTCCGGCTCGGAAGCCGTGCCCGGCACGAACAATTTCACAGCCTCGGCTTTTGGTTGATAGGCAGCCGCCCAGGCGTCGAGCAATTCACGCGCGTCACGGACGAGTAACCGTTTTTCGCGCTCGATTGCGTAGCCTTCCGTGACAAGCGCCTGCTTAACCTTGGACGCCAAACCCAGACTAACATGCGCAGCGGACGAAAGTTCTTGGACCTGCCAAGCCTTGTGCGGCTCGGCCAGCAACACGCGAGTTATGCGACTCGATTTTTCGGAAAACAGACGCCGCAGGGGACGTGTGTCTGGGTTGGCGTTTTCGCGACCGCTACGTTCGATATAAAGTCCCTTTGCGCGGAGCAAGCAGTTCCCTGCCGCATCGAGATAGCAGATATGCCGCTGGCGGCAAAGGTCGGCGACTCGCGGCGAGATCGAGGGACTGAAAATCAGAATGGACGCGCCTGCCGGCGCAGGGACTTGAAGGTCAAGCAGCCCGAGTGCGATTTGCGGCGATATTTGCTTTCGGCAAATCACTAAGAGCGTGAGCAGTTTCTTTACGCCGGGCGAACGAAGAGTGAGAATGGCGTCCCAAGGCTTGCTGTCGAGGCCCGGGAAACGCGCGTCGAATTTGCTGTGCGCAAGATGAAACGCTCCGGTTGCACGGCCTAGTTGCTCGACCCAATTGCGAGCAAAGAGCTGCAGGAATGTGGGTTGTTTCACTCCTTCAAGTGATTTCACCATGTGGTAATTTTACCACCAATGGTGATAAATGTCAAAAACCACTCCGCGCCGTCAGTACGGTCCGTGGTAAAACGCACTTGATTGGCTCATGGCGTCGCCTGTTTGTCGTCGCACTCGGCGGCCAGGGCGTCGCCGAGCAGCTCTTGGCAACGTTGTTTCCAAATGGCCGCGCGGCGGCGGAGTACGGCGGACTGATCGCGCTCGATCTCCGCCACGCGGGCTTGCAACGAAGCCGACACCTGCGCCAGCACGGTCGCGGCCTGCAAATGCCGCGGATAATCGCGATCGGCGTGAAACAATGCCTCCGCCAGCGAGGACTCCAGCCCGCGATTGATCCACCCGTAAGGCGCGGCAGGTAGAGCCGCGCTCGGTTCGGCCCGCAACAGCGAACCCAGCGCAAGCGCCGCCGTGGCAAACGCCGCCTGGCCGGCATTTGCCGCCGCCGAAAGCTCGCGGCGAAGCTGCGGCTCGCGCTGCTCAAGCGCGGCGATCTGCTGGCCGAGATGCTGATGTTGCGAGCGAGCCGCCGCCAAAGCCGCGCGCGCCTGCTCGGCTTCGCGCCGCGCAGCTTCGCCGCCCGCCAGCCTTTCAGCCAGCACCGCCTGGGCGCGCTGGCACGTGGCCTGGGCCTCTCGCAGGCGTGCACCCGACGGCGAATCGTCAATTTCGGCCTCGGCCATCTCAGGCATGCTCTTCGCGGCCAGCCGCTGGGCGCGATGCGCGGCGTCAGCCCGCTGCGCTTCTTCCAGGGCTCGCTGGGCCTGCTCGGCCGCCAGACGCGACTCGTCGCAATGCGCCTGCCGCTCCTGAGCGATCGCCGTCAATCTCGCCTCGGCCACCGCGGCGTCGGCTTGCTGCCGTTCGACCCGCTGCCGCTGTTCGCGGAGCTGCGAAAACTGGCCGGGTAGCGCCGCTAGTTCTTGCGCCAGCCCACCGACTTGCCCCGCCGCCGCGGTAAGCTGCCCGCACGAATGAAAGGCGTTCTTCCACCGCGCGAGCGATGCCGTTAATCGTTCAAGCTCCTGCGCGTGGCCACGGAACGCGGCATTGCCCGAGGCCAGCTCGTCGCTCACCAGGCGACCCACGCGCGCGAGAGCTTCCTGCTTGAGCGTGTCTTCCTGAGCGACTTCGCGTTCCAGCTCCGCCAACTCTTGCCGGGCGACGGCCAAATCGGCGTCGCGCCGCCGCCGGTCGTCGTCGGAGGCGAACGCCGCGCCCGCGAACGCCTCGACGTCGTCGCGCAGGAGTTTGAGAAACGCCCGCGATGTGCTGCTTTCGGCAGCCAAATGGCGGACGACGGCCGCAAGGCTTGCCAATTGGCTGACGCCCTGCGACGCATGCAGTTCCGCCTTCCACTGCGCCGGGCGGCGGCCCAGCTTGCGAGCGGTTGGTTGCAGAAACCGCTCTTTGAGCATTTGCGCCCGGGCGATCACCAGGTTGTCGGCGAGAATCTCGGCCTGCTGGTCGGCAACTTCGGTACGGTGCTGCACATCTTGCCGACGTGTCTCCGTGAACGGCATGTGCCGTTTGAACCAGCCGATGACGCCGCGATGGGCTTGTTGAAACGACGCATATCGCTCTTGGATTTCGGCCAGTTCGTGCTCGTCCGAGGCTCGTTCCGCCTCGATGCGCCGCACCGCCTCGTCGATGGCCTCCGCCAGCCCGGGATCGTCGGCTCCGGACTGCGCCCGGGCGGCGATTTCTGAAAACGCCTGTTGCAGGGCCTGATAATCGAGCGCGTCGTTCAGCAGGTGCAGCCAATCGCTGGTGGCCGGCATGGTGGTTCTCTGCATTTCGGGGTTGTACCGGGGTGGGACGACCAGCATCCTAACGCGCCAAGCTGTTTTTACAAGAAAGTGCAGAAAATCGGCCTCCGCGTTACAAGCGATGGTTTCAACAGGCGGCCAAAAATCCGTTGCACGTCGCGGCTACTGCCGTCGCGCCGGCCCCGTTATACTGAGCGTAGGCATCGAACTTCTTCGAGGAGGCTGGCGATGAACCTTTCGTTAGATATCGGTTGTTTGCTCTTGCTCGCCTTGCCAACCCACGCAGAGTCGACGCCGTCAGATCAGGTCGGCGCCGACAAGGCCGCGCTGGCGCCGCTCCAGGCCTATGTTGGAAGCTGGAAGGGAGTCGGCCAGCCGCGTCGCGGCTCGAGCCAGGGCGCTTGGACCGAGCAAGCTCAGTGGGCCTGGAAGTTTGAAGCGGGCCGCGCCTCCCTGGTGTTCGAGACGCCTGAGGGCAAGTATTTTTCGTCCGGCAAGCTGCTGCCTGGTGACGAGCAAAGCACCTTTGTGCTGATGGTGCAGCGCCGCGATACCGAGGGCGAAATGCGCTTTTTGGGAGAGATCGACAAGAACGGACAGTTGGTGCTGTTGTCCAAAAGCGACTCCGCCCCGGACGAGCCGGCCCGCATTAGCATCCGCACCGTGGCCGACGACGACCGGATGCTGGTGCTTTACGAAAAGCGTCTGCCCGGCGATGGCCGTTTCGCTCGGCTGGCCGAAGTTGGTTACACGCGCCGCGATGCGTCGTTCGCCAAAGGTTCCGGCGGGCCTGAGTGCGTGGTTACCGGCGGATTGGGGACGATCGAGGTCTCGTACCAGGGCAAGAAGTATTTTGTCTGCTGCACCGGCTGCCGCGACTTGTTTAACGATGATCCCGAAGGCGTGCTGGCGGATTATCGCGATCGCAAAGCGGCCGAGCGAGAAAAATCGAAGCGGCCTGCCCCCGCGAAGTGAGCGTGCTTCTAGGCATCGCCCAAAAGCTGCGAGATTCTTTCCAGTTCTCGCTCGTCGGTTTTGGCAAGCGGAAAGTCGGACGGCGTAAAACCACCGGCCTGCGGCGAGAGGCAATGGTCGATGACCGCCGCCAGCCGCTCGTGGTAGTCGGCGGCGAATCTCTCGATGGTCTCGCGGCGATGAATGGCGCGGCTAAAACCGATTTCGATCGATAGTTGCCCGCCGCTGACGAATAGGTTGACTTCGAGCAGGTGGCGGCGCTCTGCTCGTGGACTGCGCAGCGGGCCAGACGGCTCGACAGCTCGGGCAAGTAACGATCGTTCGTCCAGCGCTCCGTCGAAGCGGCCCAGGTAATTGAAGGCCACTTCCGCCCTCGGCAGCGAGGCGAGTGATTCGCGCACCGCGGCGTCGGGCGAAAGGTATCGCAACACGCCATAACCGACTCCTTCGCCGGGCACCCGACGCAGAGTTTCCTTGGTGCGACGCAACAGCGTGCCGGGCGGCAAGTAGAGCGGCGCATCGAACAACACCGGATAGCCCGCCGTGAACCAGCCGACGGTGCGCGACAGATCGACGTCGTCGAACAAGGCCGCCCGGCCATGCCCTTCGATATCGATCAAGATCGAGCTTTGGCCGATGAACTGGGCTAGCGATTGGGCCAGCGCCGCCAGCAAGATTTCGGGAGCATGGGTGCGATAGGGTGTGTTGGCGCGTTCCAAGAGCGCCGCGGTCCGCGCTTGGTCGAGGACGACCGAGACGATCTCGAGCGAAGCTTGCAGATTTTCGTCCCCTGCGAAATCGCGTGGCAGGCAGCCGGCTTCGGCGTTGGCAAGCGCGCGCCAGTAGGGCAGCTCCGCCGCGATGGCCGTCGATTGACTGTATTCAACCAGGCGATGCGACCAATGCTGAAACGAAGTGGTCTTGGGAGGCAAGGATGGCAACTCCCCGTTGTTTAGTCTCATCCACAGCGACGCCAGATCATCGAGCAACATTCGCCATGAAACGGCGTCGATCGCCAGGTGATGCACCACCAACAGCAGCCGCCGCCCGCGCGGGCCCAGATCGAACCAGCCCGCCCGTGCCAATGGACCGTTTTCCAGATGCAGGCCGCCCTGCATCGCCGAGGCCGAGCGTTCGAGCGCCGCGATCTGTTCGTCGGCGGGTAACTGCGAAAAGTCGAACCGTTCCAGCGACCAGCTTCCCGCGACCGGTGCGTGCCACTGCCGCCAACCATGTTCGTCACGAGCGAACCGCAGTCGTAAGGCGTCGTGATGCGATGCCAGATGATCGAGCGCCGCCAGCACGTCGGCAGATAGGCGATCGTCAACTTGCAGCATCACGGCCTGATTGAAGTGGTGCGGGTCAATCGGATCGCTGTCCAAGAACCAATGCTGAATGGGCGTCAGCGGCGTTTCGCCCGACACTTCGCCCTGCTCGGCGGTCACCGCCGGACCGGTGCCCTCCGCCGCGGCTAGTTCGGCGATGGTCTGGTGTTGAAAGAGCTGGCGCGGATTGAAAGAAAGCCCCGCTTGCCGGGCCCGCGCCACCACTTGAATGCTGAGAATCGAATCTCCGCCCAGCTCGAAGAAGTTGTCGTGAATGCCGACGCGCGGAAGATTCAAGATCTCTTGCCAGATCGTTGCCAGTTGCTGTTCGCAGGCGGTGCGCGGCGCGGCAAACGATATGGCCTCGCCGTTCGCTTCGGCCGGGCACGCGCTGGGCGCCGGTAACGCGGCCACGTCGAGCTTATGATGCCGGTTGAGCGGCAGATGCGCAAGACGCACCACCGCCGAGGGAACCATCGGTTCGGGCAATTTGCCGCGCAGCCACTGGCGTAGCTCTTGCGGCGAGGGCATTTCGCCGTTGGCTGACACCACATAAGCCACCAGCCGCTTGGCGCCGGGCGCGTCTTCGCGGGCGACGACGGCCGCCTGGCCCACCGCGGGATGCGCAAGGATCGCTCGTTCGATTTCCCGCGGCTCGATGCGCCAGCCGCGAAGCTTGATTTGTTCGTCGATCCGGCCCAAAAACTCCAGATCGCCATCAGCGCGGCGACGCACGAGGTCGCCCGTGCGATAAAGCCGCGCACCGGGCTGTTGCGAAAGCGGATGCGGTACAAACCGCTCGGCTGTTTGGTCGTCGAGTCGATAGTATCCGCGCGCCAGTCCCACGCCGCCCAAGTAGAGCTCGCCCGGCGCTCCGACCGGCACAGGCCGCCGATGCGCGTCGAGCACCCAAGCCTCGGCCCCGGCGATGGGTGCGCCAATCGGCAGGCGGCGGTTTTCGGGCCACGCCGTAACACTGCGCGGCACTTCATACACCAGGCTGGTGATGGTCGTTTCGGTCAGGCCATATTCGTGCAACAGGCGGACGCGTCCGGCGGCAAGCACCAGCCATTGGTTGAGCATCTCGGTACGCGGTGGCTCGCCGCCCACCACCAGCACCCGCCAATGGTCGAACAGCGGCGCATCGGCGGCTTCCCACTCCAGTAAGCACTGCTGCAAAAGCGGCGGGGGGATGTGGGCCACCGATACGCGGCTCCGCCGGCACTGATCGAGGATTGCCCGACCGGTCAGTTCGTTCGTCGCCGGACCAAGCACCAAGGCGCCTCCGCGAAGAAGCGTGGGAAAGATCTCCTCGGCGGCCACATCGAAAGCGGGCGAAATAATTTGCAGCACTCGGTCGCTTGGGCCAAGCTCGTACAGCGACGCCATGGCGCAAGCATGATTGGCCAGCCCCGCGTGGGTGACTTCCACCCCCTTGGGGCGACCCGTGGAGCCTGACGTGTAGATAATGTATGCCAGGTTATCGGGGCCGATCCCCGCCGCCAGCGGCTGCCGCGGCGCTTGCGCGATGGACTCCGCATGGGCGTCAAGCAAGATTTCTTCGGCCCGGTGATGCGGCAAGCGATCGGCGGTGCGGCTGGTGGTAATGATGGCCCGTGCCGCGACGTTGTCGAGCATCGCCGTCAACCGTTCGCTGTTTTCGGCGGCATCGAGCGGCACATAGGCCCCGCCCGACTTAAGCACCGCCAGCACGGCCACCACCATCTCGATCGAGCGATCCAGAAAAATTGACACCGGCATGTCGCGCGTCACGCCTAGCGCGTGCAGGTAGTGGGCTAACTGGTCCGCGCGCCGCTCAAGCTCTTGATACGTGATCTGCCGATCGCCATGAACGATGGCCGTGGCCTCGGGCGCGCGGTTGGCTTGCTCGGAAACCAGATCATGGATCGGAGCAGATAATTTTTGCAGCGGGGCAGCGGGCGGGTGGAAGACGTGCGACGCTTCGTCGGCCAGCATCAGCGAAGTTACCGGGGCACCGGGTTGAGCGGCCACGCCCGCCAACAAAAGCTTGAACGCGTTGCAAAATGACTCGATGGTGGCCGGCTCAAAAAGCTCGGCATTGTAAATGACCGAAGCGTTCAAGCTGGCTGCCTGTTGTTCGACGACCAGTGCCACATCAAAGCCGCCAATTCGCGAATGGTCGATTTTCACGTCGCCGATCGAGAGGCCCGCGGCGTCGTCGCCTTGCCAGGGCAGGTTTTCAAAGACAAACATCACGTTGAAAAGCGGCGAGCGGCCTTCGGCCCGCTGCGGCGCCAAGGCATCGACAATGGCGGTCAGCGGCGCATCGGCGTTCGTGAAAGCGGCCAACACGGTTTCGCGCACCCGCGCCAACAGTTCGCGAAAGCTGGGATCGCCCGATAAATCGGTGCGCAGCGCCAGCGTATTGACGAAATATCCGATCGAGCGCTCGAACTCGCGGCGCGGCCGGTAAGAAATCGGTGAGCCGACGCACACGTCGTGTTGGCCAGTCCAACGCGCCAGCAGGCTTTGGAAGGCCGCCAGCAAGACCATGTAAAGCGTCGCATCATGTTGATGGCCGAGGCTGGCCAGCGCGTCGGTTAGTTCCTCTCCGATCGTGAACCGCTCCTCGGCGCCGCGATAGGAAGTCGGCTTGTTCTCTCTCAGAACTGCGGAATCGGCAATGCCCCTGCTGGCAACATCCGGGGCATCGCTTAGGCTCTGCCCCGGCCACCGCGCTGGCAAAAAATCTGTAGCGAGTTCTAAGGGCGTCAGGTCTGCGAGTTGCTGCTTCCAATAGTCGAGCTGCCGTTGAACGTGCTGGGTGGCGAGGCAGCGCCGTTGCCAGACGGCAAAATCGGCGTAGTGTAGCGGCACTGGCGGAAGATTCGCCGGCTGCCGAGTGACTTCAGCGTGATACAGCGCGGCAAGTTCCTCAAGAAAGATGCTCAGCGACCAGCCATCACAGATGAGGTGATGAATGGTCAGCGTCAGCAAATGCTCGTTGGCATCTATGCAAGCCAGCGAAGCGCGCAACAAAGGGCCATGAGAGAGATCAAAGTAGTCCCGGCACTCCGTGACGAGAACCGCGGTCGCCAAGGGCGACCCGAGATCTCCGCCACGGAGTGTCGGAGCTACGTTGTCGGCCCACCCTACGTCGCGTAGCACCTGAAATGGCAGACCGTCGCGCTCACAAAACACGGTGCGAAGCGCTTCGTGCCGCGTGGCGATGGCACTGAGGCTTCGTTCGAGAACCGCCCGATCGAGCGGCCCACGCAGCCGCATCGTGGCCGAGAGCAGATAACGTGGCTCCGGTTCAAGCTGCTCCAAAAACCACAGTTGTTCTTGAAAGCTCGACAGCGGCAGCGGCGCGGCCCGGTCGGCGCGGTTCAGGGGCGGCAGATCAGCCGCAGGCATTTGCCGATCGGCGCCATCGAGCCAGGCGGCCAGCCGAGCAATCGTCGGCGACTCGAACAGCACGCGAATCGGCATTTCAACGCCAAACTCGGCTTGAATCCGCGCGGCCAACTGCGACGCCAGCAATGATTGGCCGCCGACGTCAAAAAAGCTGGTGTGGATGTCGCAGTGCCGTAGGTCAGGCTTTCCAGCCTGACTTTGCCCAAGACCCACGCTGTCAGGCTGGAAAGCCTGACCTACGGGCGGATCGAGCCCGAGCACGTCGCTCCAAATCTGCGCCAATCGGCACTCGGTCGGCGTGTTCGGCGGGGCTGTCAATTTGGAGACGGCCTCTGCTGCTGATTCCTCACCGTCCATCCGCCACTCTTCTTCGCACCACTCAAAGACCGCGCCCAGCGAACCCGCCAGAAAGAACTCGCGGCAAGCACTCCGCCGTGTCTTGCCGCTTGACGTCTTGGGCAGCGTACCGGCGGGAATAAGGCAAATGGCCGAAGCGGCGACACCGTGCGATTCGGCGATGCGCGCGCGGATGGTCTCGGCAACCGCTGGCAGATCGACTTTGCGCGGACGCATCACTTCTTGCACGATGACCAGCCGCTCTTGCCCGGAAACATCGACGGAGAAAGCCGCGCCGCCGTCGAGCTTTAGCGCCGGATGCGAGCCAGCCACGGTTTGCTCAAGATCATGAGGATAATGATTGCGGCCTTGCAGGATAATGAGGTCTTTCAGCCGCCCTGTGATGAACAGCTCGCCACCGTCCAGAAAACCGAGGTCGCCGGTGCGCAGAAACGGCCCGTCACCGTTTGGCAACGTCGCGGCGAAGGTTTCGACCGATTCGCGCGGCCGGTTCCAATAGCCTTCGCCGATGCTCGGCCCGCTCACCCAGATTTCACCCACCTGGCACTCGGGCAATGGCTGTAATGTCCGCGGATCGACGATTACCACGCGCTGGCTACATGCCGCGTGACCACTGCCAACCAACCGGGTGGCCCCCGCCCTCGCGTCCGATGCAGCGATCGGGCTCGTAGTCCCGGCCCTTGCGGCCGGCGTAATGGGTGTTATTCCAGACAAGCCCGGCACAAGGCCGGGGGCTACCATGTCCGGCACAAGGCCGGGGGCTACCTCGGGCGCGAGATCAGTGCTAAGCGGTTCCGCTCGATTGTGCTCCAGCGCGGCGGCGTCGAACCATTTGACGATTGGAAGCTCGTTCTTGGCGCCGCCGCTGACCATCAGCGTGGCTTCAGCCAGTCCATAGCAGGGATAGAACGCCTCGCGGCGAAAACCGCACGGCGCAAAGGCTTCGCTGAACCGATCCAGTGTGTCGGCCCGGACCGCTTCGGCCCCGTTGAGCGCCAGCACCAGGCTGCTCAGATCGAGCGTCGCGCGTTCCGCCGCGCTCACCTTGCGAACGCACAGATCGTAGGCGAAGTTCGGAGCGGCGGTCGTTGTGCCGCGGAATCGTGAGATCGCATTCAACCAACGATAGGGCCGCTGCATAAACGCCACCGGCGAAAGCAGCACGGCGTGCCGCCCGCTGAAAACTGGCTGAAACGTGACGCCGATCAGGCCCATATCGTGATAGGCGGGCAGCCAAGAGACGGCGACCGCATCGTCGCGATCGACCATCCGATGGATGAGCGTGAGGTTGGCCATCAGGTTGCGATGCGAAATCATCACGCCGCGTGGATCGCCGGTCGAACCCGATGTGTACTGCAAAATCGCCAGCGAGTCGGCCTCTGTTCCGCACTCCGCACTCCGCACTGCGCATTCGGCTTCGTGGCACTCGGCTGCGTGGCATTCGTCCGTCGCCAACGACGATTTCAGCCCCGGCGCCTTGGCAAACAGCGGCCCGGCCCAGTCGAGCGTTTCGCGTGTCGCCAACAGCCAGGCCGCCCCGGCGTCGGCCAAGATAGCTTGCAGCCGCGGCAGCGTGCGGTCCATGCGAAACGGGTCGGGCGGATAGACCGGCACGGCCACCACGCCGGCATAGAGGCAGCCAAACAGCGCGGCGATATACTCCAGCCCCGCGTCGTAGACCAACAGCGCGCGCTCACCCGCGGCGTCATTTGCGATGAGCACCTCGGCGATGGCGCGCGCCCGGCGGTCTAGCTGAGCGTAGGTCCATTGCTCTTCCTGCTCCTCGCCGTCGACCAGAAAGGTGAATGCCCGCTGGTGTGGCTGGCAGCGGGCGCGCCAAGCGAGCACGTCGGGCAGCGTGGTCACGTCGGACGGAAAAAGTTGCCTGGCAAAGTCGCGCAAAACGTCTGGGGGCATGAAGCTGTCTCAGGGGTCGCGGCTCGCGTGGCCGGCAAACGCAAGCGGCCCAGGCGATGGTCGGCCTCCAAACCGCTAAGCCGACGTGCAACGAAGCCGGCTGCGTCCATGGCAACCGGGCCGGCGTGCGGGTCATCCGCCTGCCGGGTGGGGTGGTTGTGGTTATTATACCACAATCAAAAGATTTGCGGGTACATTCCCCCCGCATCTCGGCGCCGGGCTGGGGCGCTTGCAGCTTGCGCGTTTGCCCTGCACAATACGCTTCGTTCGTCGCAAGCGGCCCCAGGTCCTGTCCAACGCGGCTCTGTAGCATATCGAGGCGCCCATGCTCGCGCGGTTGCGCACCTTCTCGCTGCTGGGAATCGAGGCCCTGCCGGTCGAGGTCGAAGTCGATGTCTCCGATGGGGCCTTGCCCAAGACGGTGCTGGTCGGCCTGCCCGAAGCCGCCGTCAAAGAATGCACGCATCGCGTCGAGCGGGCGCTGGTCAATTCGGGCTTCATCCGCCCGCAAAACCGCGTGGTGATCAATCTGGCCCCGGCAGACCTGCCCAAGCAGGCCGCGTCGTTCGATCTGCCGATCACGCTGGGCATTTTGGCAGGCAGTGGGCAACTGGCGACCGACCGGCTGCAAGAATATGCGGTGGTGGGCGAGTTGGCCCTCGATGGTGCGATGCGTCCGACCAAAGGCGCGCTGTCGATGGCCATTACGGCGGCCCAGGAAAAGGGCCTGCGCGGATTGCTGGTGCCGGGCGAAAACGCCGGTGAAGCCGCTGTCGTGGCCGGCATCGATGTCATCGCCGTTTCGAGCCTGACTCAAGCGGTCGGCTTTCTCACCGGGCAGATCGACATCGAGCCGACGCCGCCCCGGCTCGACGAATGGTTTCAGACTTATGCGCGCTACGAAATCGACTTTGCCGACGTCCGCGGCCAAGAGATGGCCAAGCGGGCGATCGTCATCGCCGCCACGGGCGGCCACAATTTACTAATGCTTGGGCCCCCAGGTTCCGGCAAGACGATGCTCGCCAAACGGCTGCCGACCATTTTGCCCGATCTGACGGCTGTCGAGTCGATCGAAACCACGCGCATCTACAGCGCGATGGGGCTGCTGCCGGCGGGGCAGCCGCTGTTGGCCACGCGGCCGTATCGCAGCCCGCATCATACGATCAGCGACGCGGGGCTGGTGGGCGGTGGATCGACGCCGACGCCGGGCGAGATCAGCCTGAGCCACAACGGCGTGCTGTTTTTGGACGAATTGCCCGAGTTCAACCGCCGCACGCTGGAGGTGCTTCGGCAGCCGTTGGAAGACGGCACGGTGACCATTAGTCGAGCTTTGGCCAGCACGACGTTTCCGGCCAATTTTATTTTGATCGCGGCCTTGAATCCTTGCCCGTGCGGCTATCGCAACGATCCTCGCCGCGCCTGCCACTGTTCGCTGCCGCAGATCGAGCGCTACATGGCCAAAATCAGCGGACCGCTGCTGGACCGGATCGACATTCACCTCGAGGTGCCCGCGGTGCCGTTCCGCGAACTGTCGAGCGGCAGCCCGGGTACCAGCAGCGCTCAGATGCGCGAGCAGGTGGTGGCCGCGCTCGCCGTGCAAACCGAGCGCTTCGAGGGTTCGCGGACGCGGCTCAACGCCAAAATGACGTCGCGGCAGGTGCGCCAGCATTGCAAGCTCGACGAAGAGTGCTTCAATCTGTTGCGGGCCAGCGTGAACGAGCTGGGGCTTTCGGCCCGCGCCCACGACAAGGTGTTGCGCGTGGCCCGCACGATCGCCGATCTCGACCGCAGCGCGTCGATTGTGCCCGCCCACATCAGCGAGGCCATCAATTACCGGATGCTCGACCGGAATTTGTGGAGCTAGAGTCTTTCTCTCTTGCCCGGCGACGCGGATCGCCGGTAGAGTGCATTCATGCACCTTCTCACCATGTTTTTGCTGCTGGCGTCCGGCCCGGCGCAAGCGGCTGATACGGCGTTGGTCTGCCCGCAGGCATTGCGGGCCGCCATGCAGCCCTGGATCGAATATCGCCAGCGGCAGGGCCGGCGCATTGCCCTGGTTGATGGCGGCCTGACGCCTGCGGAGATTCGCGAGCAGGTTCGGCGTCTGGCGCGGATGGGAAGCCTGCACGCCGTGGTGCTGGTCGGCGATGCCGACGTGGCCGATGCGGCGATGCGGGCACGAAGCGTGCCCACCCACTATGCCGAAGCCAAGGTCAATGTACGCTGGGGTTCCGAGCCGGAAATCGCCACCGATAATTGGTACGCCGATCTGGATGATGACCATGTGCCGGAATTGGCCATTGGGCGGCTAAGCGCTGAGTCGCCCGAAGAACTGGCGGTGGTGGTGCGCAAGATTCTGGCCTACGAGCGGGAAAACGCGAGTGAAGTAATAAACCAAAGGGGAGGGTCGCTTCGCTCGGCTCACCCTACGGCGGCGACAAATGTGAGCGTTGTGAGCAACGACGATCTTTGGCGGCGGCGAATCAACCTAGTGGCGGGGCTGGGCGGTTTCGGAGCGCTGGCCGACGCCGCCCTGGAAGCCGCCGCCAAGTCGATCCTGACCGAAGGCATTCCGCCCGCCTATGCCACCACCATGACGCACGCGGCCTGGCGAAGTCCTTATTGTCCGCCGCCGCGACGCTTCGGCGAGATCAGCGTCGACCGGCTGAACGAAGGTTGCTTGTTTTGGGTTTATCTGGGGCACGGGCATCCTTGGGCACTCGACCGTGTGCAGTTTCCCGATGGCGAGCATGAAATCTTTACGATCGACCAGGCGCCGCGGCTGCGGGCGCAGGCCTGCCCGCCCATCGCTCTGTTTTTGGCCTGCTACACCGGCGCCTTTGACGCGCGGCGCGATTGCCTGGCCGAGGCGCTGCTGCGCGCCGAAGGCGGTCCGGTGGCCGTCATCAGCGGCTCGCGCGTCACCATGCCGTATGGCATGAGCGTGCTGGGCATCGGGCTGCTCGATGAGTGCTTTGGCAAAAAGCGCAAGACCATCGGCGACGTGCTGCTGTATGCCAAGCGAAGCATGGCGCTCGATCCGCGCACCGACGATCGCAAGCAAAAGCTCGACGCCTTGGCGGCGCTGCTCACGCCCGCCGGCGCCGCGCTGGCCGACGAGCGTATGGAACATCTGCACTTGTTCAATCTTTTGGGTGATCCGCTGCTGCGATTAACGCATCCTGCCGAAGTAAGGCTTAAAGTCAGCCCCACGGCGCGCGGCGGCCAATCGCTGGACGTCTCGGGCGAATCGCCCGTCGAAGGCCAGGCGCTGATCGAACTGGTGGTGCGGCGCGACCGGCTGGCGTTTCGCCCGCCGGCACGTGCCGACTATCAATCATCGGTGGAATCGGACCAAGAGTATTCGGCCACCTATCAGCGCGCCAACGACGGGCGATTGGCCACCCTACGCGTGCCCGTCCGCGACGGTCACTTTCAGGCGGTGCTGAGCGTGCCGCGCGACGCCCGCGGCGCCTGCCATGTGCGGGCGTTTGTCCAGGGCGACGGCCAGTACGCGGCCGGCTCGGCCGATGTGCAGGTGTCGGCCGCCAATCGCGCGGGCGACCAGCGATCGCAGCGGTAATGCTCAATGGCGGCAAATCTGCGCTAGCCGCTACCGCCGCGCCAATTGTTCTCGGCCGTTCCATTGCCGCCATTGGTGGGGTTTGCCGCGCCTGTTGGCTCAACGTAGATACCTTTATCCACGTTGCCAATAGGCGACCCTTTGCGTAAGGACGGCCACGGTGATTGAACCTTCAGGGAACTCGCTCGCGCCGAAACACCCGCCCGCGCTCACGCGCACACGGGTCTGCCCGCCGCTGCTGTTGTGGCAAATGATGTATCGGCCACTGGAATTCTTAGTTGATGTGGGCCGCGATTACGATCTGGTGCGGCTGGGCTGGATGGGCAGCCCCTTTTATCTGGTCACCCAGCCCGAGCTCGTTAAGCAAATGCTGGGCGACACGCGCCGATTTCTCAAAGGCACGATCTTCAAAAAACTGCAGATGGTATTGGGCAAGGGCCTGGTGACGCTCGACGGGCAAGAGTGGATTGATGCCCGGCGGCGCATCCAGCAAGCCTTCCGCCCAGGCCTGATGCCGCGGCAGCAAGCGATTGTCATTCGGCATACGCGCGAACTGATTGAGCGTTTGCAAAACGGCGGCTCGCTGGAGGCAGTCGATCTCGACGTAATGACCACCGAGTTGATGCTGCGCATCGCGCTGGAGCTGCTGTTTGGCGCCACGCCCGATCTGATCGACCTGGAAGAAGCACGCCACGCGGTCGACGAGTGCAACGACTACGCTCGCTATCGCATCTGGTCGATGGTGCCGGAACGCTGGAACACGCCGCGCAAACGACGGTTCGTGGCCGCGCTCGATGTTTTGGAATCGATTGTCGCCCGCGTGATCGCCCAGCGGCGGAGCGAATCGAAGGCCGAGCGTGCCGAGCGCTGCGACGTGCTCTCGCTGTTGTTTGAGGCGGGTTTCGAGGGTGTCGAACTGCGCGACCACGTGATGACCATGTTCGTCGCGGGGCACGAAACAACCGCCGGCTCGGTCGCCTTTCTGCTCGGCTTGTTGGCGCGGCATCCCGTGGTGCAACAGCGACTCTACGAGGAAGTCGAGCCGTCGCCCGAGTGGACGGTGCCGCTGCAAGCGGTGCCCGTCACCGAAGCCGCGTGGAAAGAAACCCTGCGCCTATATCCGTCGGTGCCCATTCTCGATCGGCTTGCCGCGCGCGACGTGCAGTTGGGCGAATACACGATTCCCGCGGGCGCCAATCTGATTTGGAGCCCCTATGTGATGCATCGCAAATACTGCCCCGACGCCGACCGGTTCGATCCCGGTCGCTTTCTGGGCGAATCGACGCCGACGGGCGGTTGGTTCATCCCGTTTGGCGAAGGGCCGCGCATGTGCATCGGCAAGTCGCTGGCCGATATGGAAGGACTGACGATCGCCGCGCTGTTGACCCGCGCCTTCGAAATCAGTCCAGCCGACGCCGCCGACATCACCGTGAAACCCATGATCACCTTGCGTCCCAGCACCGGCTTTGTAGCCCGGCTGCGACCACGGCAGACGCCGCCACACGCCAGGTCAATTGACGCGCGTGAAGGCGTCGCCGCCAGGTAGGATGACCTTCCTAGGTCGTCCAGGGCGTCAATCAAATGACGTAGACGAACTCGGAAAGTCGCCCTACCGCCAAAGCACCATCTCTGCGTTCAATAAAACCATGTCGCTAGCAGAAAACAAAAAACTCGTTCAGCGTGTCTGGGATGATCTGGTCAATCGCGGGCGACTCGAATCGCTCGACGAACTGGTCAGTCCCAACTTTCGCGATCATACGCCGTTGCCAGGCCAACCGGGCGATCTCGATGGTCTGATGCAACGCCTGATGATGTTGCACGGCGCCTTTCCCGATTTTCAATCGACAATTCTCGATCTCACCGCCGAGGGCGACAAGGTGGTGGCATTAATCCAATCGACGGGGACGCACTTACATCCTTTTTTAGGTGAGGCGGCCAGCGGCAAGCGATTTACAATCCTCGAGATTCACATCATGCGGTTGGCCGCGGGCAAGATGGTCGAGCACTGGGGCATGCCCGATTTCTTTGGCATGCTGGCACAGCTCGGGCTGGTCTCGGTGCCGTGGGGAGAGCAGGCCGCCGCCGCGGTGCTACAGCCACAAGCCGGTTAGCCCGCATTGCGCGCCCACTCGCGCAGCCGCCGAACAGCGCGCCCCATACCAACCCGAAGCGTAAGCGAGGTAAGTCGGGTCTCGTCCTCGCTTACGCTTCGGGTTGGTGTGAAGCGACAGGTGGCTGAGGCAGAGGTTTGCCGATGCCCCGGTTTGCATCGGCCGGGGCATCGCTTAGGCTTTGCCCCAGCGACCGGGCTGCGCGAACATCCGCACAACGACGCCGAGTTTAGAACGGCACCAGCAGTCCCAGGAACGCCGTGTGGGCCTGGGCTTGCAGCGTGCTATTGGAGAAATCGCCGCCAGCCAGGCTGCTCACACCGACATGCCGCGTATTGCCAAACGTGTATTGATAGGCGGCGTTGAAATACGCTCGCCCAAAGCGCCGGCTGTACCCCAAGCTGAAGGTGTTCAATAACACGCCGTCGGTAAACGGCGTCAGCGTGTTGTTGGGCACCGGGCTGGCGTGATACACATAGCCGAACCGGAACGTGTGAAGGCTGTTGGGCATCCACTGATAACCGAGTCGCAGCGACACCGTGTCGCGCCAGTTCAGGGGCAGGTTTTGCACGATCGACGGCCCGGCCAGCATCGACACCATCGGGTTCGACGGGTTGGTCAGATCGATACCGATCTGATTAAACGCGTTGTGCCAGTCGTACCAAATCACGTCGGCGGCGATGATGTTGCGGTCGTTCACGCGGTGCGCGAACCCGGCTGCCAACGATCGCGGCCAAGTGATGTTGGTCGTGGAGTTAAAGCGGCTGTAAATCGGTCCCGGCCCCACTCCGAAGACATTGGCGTTGGTAATGCCATTGAGGTGAAAGCGGGTTTCGCTGGTATAGGCCAACCCCAACGTGGTGCGGTTGTTGGGCATCAGGTATTGCAAGCCAAACGACCCCGTGGGCGCGTAGCCGATGCCTTGCAGATCGACGATCGAAGGCGCGCCGCGCAGCATGCCGGTTTGCATGAATAGCGGGCCTTGGATATTGACATAGCTGGTGGCCAGGCCGATGTTGCCGCCGATCGAAAGCCGATCGGTCAGCTTGTACGACGTGGCCCACAAAAATTTACCCATGGCGCCGAACGACTCGTACGACTGCGGCCCGGCGAACGAATTCTGAAAATCGTAAGCCGCGCCAAATCCCGCCGGTCCGTACAGACCGATCCCATAAGCCCAGCGGCGGTCCTTGCTGCGGCGGATGTAGGTGACGTCGGGAATCGGAATTGGCCGCACGTGCGAATAGACGTTATTCGGCTTCAGGTCGGTGTAATGCACCTGCGAGGTAACAATATCGACGTCGAGGTCGACCATGCCGTTGCCGGCCACGTTGGCCAGCGCGCCGGGGTTGTCGATCAGGATGGCGCCGTTATCGGCGAAGCCCATGTTGGTGCCGCCGCGTCCGCCAGAGATGGCGCCGAGGCCATCGCGGATTAGGCCGTCCGCGCGGGCCGGGGTGGCTCGAAACGCTGCCAGTGCGACGAGGCACACGGCGATCAACCAACGCAGCGCACGCATGGCAAAACTCGACCGGAGGTTGTTTCAGAGGCGCAATCCGCCGCCAGCGGACTCGCGTCTCCCGCATCGGTCATCGACGCCGCGGAACAGGTAACTTCCGTTCGCACCGATTCCTTGAAACAATCCTCACAGGCGGCAAACTTTGCCACCCAGGCGGGGACCGGTGTGAGCCACAAGCAGGGAATGCGCGCCGGAAAACTTTGCCCAGGCCACCGTAGCGCATGCAAACGCTCGGGCGGTATCGCAACCGGCGGCGGTCAGCGAATTCGCTGCGCCGGCGTTTTCGAAAACGCTTCGAGCCTCGGTAGAGCACGCTCGATTTCGTTCAGTAGCAGCGCACAAGCATCGGCGGCCGCAAGCTGACCGGCGGCTTCGCCGAGCGATTCGAGCTCCGCCGCGGCGTCACGCGCATCCTCGAACGCAAATTGGCCCATCGACCCCTTCAGCATATGGCCCAACCGACGCAGCGCCGCCAGATCTGCGGTGGCGGCGGCGTCAGACAGTTGCCGACGCCATTCGGGCCATTCGTCGAGAAAGACACGAACCAGCTCTTGCAGCAACTCCTGATCGCCGGCCAACTGGTTGATCGCCGATTGCATGCTTGAGTCATCGCCCGCGATCGTCGCCGGCGAGGCGTTGACCTCGTCGGTAGTCACAAGCGTGTCAAGCAGATCCCAAAGCGCGCGGGCCTGGATTGGCTTGCCGATATAGGCGTCCATGCCCGCTTCCAGACATCGCTCGCGGTCGCCTTTCATGGCGTGGGCCGTCATGGCCACAATCGGCAGATGGCCGCCGCGCATCTGCTCGCGGCGGCGGATTTCGGCCGTCGCCTCGAAGCCGCCCATCTCGGGCATCTGTACATCCATCAGCACCAAATCGAGCGGCTGCCGTTCGACAATCTCGACCGCTTCGCGGCCGTTGCCCGCCACCACGACGCAATGCCCCCGCTTTTCGAGCAGATGGACCACCAATTTTTGATTGACCACGTTGTCTTCAGCCACCAGGATTCGCAGCGAGCGATGCGGTTGTTGCGCGCATTCAGTGGTTTGTGGAACCTCGCGCCGCAGTGAGACACCTAGCGCCGACATGATGGCATCGAACAGCTCAGATTGCTTAATCGGCTTCATCAGCGAAGCGGCCAGACGCAAGCTCGCATCGCATTTACGGCCGGCGTCGGCCGACGAGAGCATCATGATCGTCGCGCCGCTGTATTCGAGATGGTCGTTGATTTCGCGCGTCAAGGCGTAGCCGTCCATCTCCGGCATTTGCGCGTCGACCAACACCAGCGAGAACGGATTGCCCGACTCACAAGCGAGCCGCATCTGCTTCAGCGCCTCGGCCGCGCCGCTCACCACGGTGGGCTTCATGTGCCAGTTGGTGAGCATCTCCTCCAGGATGCGGCGATTGGTGGCATTGTCGTCAACGACCAGCACGGGCAAATCTTCCAGATCGGCTGGCCGGGCGGGCAACGAGCCCGCCGGCGGCGTCGCGGCCAACTGAAAGCGAGCCGTGAAATGAAACACGCTGCCTTGGCCCGGCGAGCTTTCGACCCACAGCTCGCCCCCCATCAACTCGACCAACCGCGCCGAGATTGCCAGCCCCAGGCCGGTGCCGCCATAGCGCCGCGTCGTCGAGCCATCGGCCTGCACGAAGGGAGCGAAGATCGACTGCTGCTTGTCGGGCGCGATGCCGATGCCCGTGTCGCGCACCGCAAAATGCAGCAGCACACCCGCACCGTCCGTCGCCGGAAGAGAATGCTCCAATTCCGGCGGCTGCAACTCGACGCGCATCACCACTTCGCCCGTTTCCGTAAACTTAATGGCGTTGCCCACCAGGTTGACCACGATTTGCCGCAGCCGCACGGCGTCGCCCACCAGGCCGTCGTGCACGTCGGCCAATACCTGGCAGGCCACCTCCAGCCCTTTCTTGTGGGCCCGCACGGCCAGCGTTTTCATGGTGTCGCCCAGGCTGTCGCGCAGCGCGAAGGGCGCCGCGTCGAGATCGAGTTTGCCTGCCTCGATCTTCGAAAAATCGAGAATGTCGTTAATCACCGCCAACAGCGAATCGGCGGAGGCCTTCACCATATTCAGAAACTCGCGTTGCTGCGGCGACAGTGCCGTATCGAGCGCCAACTCGGTCATGCCGATGATGCCGTTCATCGGGGTGCGAATCTCGTGGCTGACGTTGGCCAGAAATTCGCTTTTGGCGCGGCTGGCGGCTTCGGCGTCGAGCTTGGCCTTTTGCAGAGCCGCCGCGGCTTGCTTGGCCGACGTGATGTCTTCCGAGATGCCCACCAGGTGCGTTGGCCGGCCCTGATCGTCGAACAGCGGAATCTTGCGGGTGTGCAAGATGCGGTCGCCGTGCCGCGTGCGAATGACTTCCTCAGGCACATCGACCAATTGCTTGCCCAGCAGCACGTCGCGGTCTTTGGCGATGAAGAAATCGGCCTCTTCCCGCGGGAACAAGTCATAGTCGTTCTTGCCGATCAATTGCTCGCGCGGATAGCCCAGCAGTTCTTCGCCGGCTTTGTTCAAACGCTCGATGCGCAAATGCTCGGCGTCTTTGACAAACAGCATGATCGGCAAGTTGTCGAGCACCGAATCGAGAAACTGGGTGAGTTGCTCCAGCTCCGCTTCGGCGCGCTTGCGGTCGGTGATGTCGCGCGAAATGCCAAACGTGCCCACCACGCGGCCCCGCCGGTCTCGTAGCGGCATTTTGGTGGTCGAGGCCCAAGTGACATGACCGTCGGGCCAGGTCTCTTTCTCCTCCAGGTTGATTACGCCTTGGCCGCTGGCAATCGTCTGCTGCTCGTTTTCGTAAGCCTGCCGCGCGTGCTCTTCGGTAAAAAAATCGAAGTCGGTCTTTCCCAGCGCCGCGGACGCGTCGTGCAACCCGAACTTTTCGGCCAACGCCCGGCTGACCTGCATAAACCGGCTGGCGGCGTCTTTGAAATAGATCGAGTCGGGCAGGTTGTCCAGCAGCACCTCGAGCAAGTCGCAGTTCTCGCCCAACGACGCCGGCGAAGCGTACACCGGATGAACCAACACCGTAAACAGCCGCCGGCCGCCCAGCCGGCTCTCGACCGCCGTCAGCTCGACCGTCACCGGGCCGCCGTTCTTTCGCCGCCCATCGAGCCGCCGGGCAAGCTGTCCGTCGATCGGCTGAAGGTACGGCGTGAGCCGGCTGGCAAACGTCTCGCTGCCCAATACCGGCAGCAGCAAGCTCAATGGTTGACCGATGAGTTCGTCGAGCGCGTAGCCAAACAATCTCGCGGAAGCCGCGTTGAGCGACTCGATGCGTCCCGACTCGTCGACGGTCAACAGTCCGTCGCCGCCGAAAGAGCCGCAATCGGGGATAGCGTGGCCGGGCATCATGGCATGCCCCATCGTAACGCGCACCGCCGCCAAAACCAAAGAAAATCCTGGGCGTTGCCATCAACCGCCGTCGATGGTCATCAGGCGCGTGGACCGGCCGGCGCTCCGCCGGCAATGGGCGCGCTGCCGGCAACCGGAGCACTGCCGGCAAGTTGCCGCAGCTCTCGGGGAAGCGGGAAGAAAACCTCCTCGGGACGCACGCTGCGCGACTCGACCTCCGCCCCGAACCGCTTTCGCAAAAACTCGATGCAATCTTCTACCACCAACTCCGGCGCACTGGCCCCAGCAGTCACTAGCACTCGCTCGTCGCCGCGAAACCACCCCACGTCGATGTCTGCCGCGCCGTCGATCAGATAGGCCGGCACCTTGTTCTCCAGCGATAGCTCGGCCAGTCGCTGGCTGTTCGAGCTGTTCTGGCTTCCCAACACCAACACCACGTCGGCCTCGCGCGATAACACCCGCACCGCTTCTTGGCGATTCTGCGTGGCATAGCAGATGTCTTCTTTCGGCGGATTCGCAATGCGCGGATAGCGCTCGCGCAGCCGGGAAATAATCCGGTTGGCGTCATCCACCGACAGCGTGGTCTGGGTCAGATAGGCCAACTTTGCGTCGTCGGCAAGCTTGAGCCGATCGACATCTTCGGGAGTCTCGACCAGGATCATCGACTGCGGCGCTTCGCCCATCGTGCCAATCACCTCGTCATGACCTTCGTGACCGATGAGGATGATGGTATAACCTTCTTTGGCGTAACGAATGGCCTCGAGGTGGACTTTGGTCACCAGCGGGCACGTGGCGTCGATCGTTTGCAACTGCCGGTCGCGGGCAAGCTGCCGAATTTGGGGCGAGACCCCGTGGGCCGAATACAGCAGCACCGCTCCCGGCGGCACGTCGCTCAGTTCATCGACAAACACCACGCCCTTGGTCCGAAACGTCTCGACGACATAACGGTTATGGACAATTTCGTGATAGACGTAGATCGGCGTTCCGTAGAGCCGCAAGGCCAGCTCCAGACTTTCGATCGCCATGTTGACGCCCGCACAAAAGCCGCGCGGACTGGCCAAAATGATTTTCATGGGCATTGCAGGGTTTGTCAGCTTCGTCGCAGATCATCATAATCTACTTCTTCATCGCCGGATAGTTGATGCTCCATGACCCGCGCCGCGTTTGCCGCTGAACTGGCCGCTTTTGGTCCCCAGGCGGCGCCGACGCGCACGTCGCTTACCGAGGCGCGCGCGTATTGCCGCCGGCTGGCCCGCGCGCATTACGAAAACTTCTCCGTGGCAAGCTGGCTGTTGCCCCGCGCGCTGCGTCCCCATTTTTATCACGTCTACGCCTATTGCCGCTGGTCTGACGATCTGGCCGACGAAACGGGCGACCGCCGCGCCAGCCTGGCGCTGCTCGACTGGTGGCAGCAGCAGCTCGACGATTGTTATGCGGGCCATGCCAGCCATCCGGTGTTTGTGGCGCTGGGCGAAACTATCCGTGCGTTCGATATTCCCCGCCAGCCGTTGGCAGACTTGCTGAGCGCCTTCCGTCAAGATCAGCACGTCGACCGCTACGAGACGTTCGACGAACTGCTCGACTACTGCCGGCGATCGGCCAACCCCGTGGGGCGAATCGTGCTATTTCTGGGCCGGGCGCACGACGAGCGGCGCGGCCGGCTCAGCGATGCCATTTGCACCGGCTTGCAGTTGGCCAATTTCTGGCAAGACGTGGCCAGCGATTGGGACCGAGGTAGAGTCTACCTCCCCTTGGCCGATTGCCGCCGCTTTGGATACGGCGAAACCGATTTTGTCGCCCGTCGCACCAGCCCCGAGTTTCGCAAGCTGCTGGCCTTCGAAGTCGACCGGGCCGAACAATGGCTTTTCGACGGGCTTCCGCTGGCTGACGAACTGCCCCGTAGCTTACGCGGCGACGTTTGGCTGATCGCGCAGGGCGGGTTGAAAATCTTGCAAAAAATCCGCCAAGCCGATTTCGATGTCTGGTCGCGGCGCCCGCGGGTGACACGCGCCGACCAGGCCGGCCTCGTCGCCGGTTGGCTGGCTCGCCGGCTCGGACTTTGCAAACGCCCCTCGCCGGCGCGGGGGGGTGTGTCATGACCACCGCGCTTGCGACCAGCTATGCACGCTGCCGGCAGGTGACGCGCCGCACGGCCAGCAATTTTTATTATGCGTTTCTCGTGTTGCCGCGGCCCAAACGCCGAGCGATGTGCGCCCTGTACGCTTTCTCGCGTCTGACCGACGATCTCGGCGACAACCCTGGGCCGATCGAACAGCGGCGCGAGGCGCTGGCCCGCTGGCGACGGTCGCTCGAGCGCGGTTTGATGGGAGATTTCGATGCCCCGATCTTTCCCGCCCTGCTCGACACGATCGAACGCTACGATCTGCCGGTCGCCCGGCTGCACGAGCTGATCGACGGCGTCGAAATGGACCTCGAGCGAAGCGAATACCAGACGTTCGACGAGCTGCGCGATTACTGTTATAAGGTGGCGGCGACCGTCGGTCTTTGTTGCATTCATATCTGGGGATTTCGCGATCCCGCGGCGATCGAACCGGCCGTGCAGTGCGGCATCGCCTTTCAACTGACCAACATCCTGCGCGATCTGAAAGAAGACGCCGCGGCCGGCCGTGTCTATTTGCCGCAAGACGACCTGCGCCGCTTTGGCTACAGCGTCGACGATTTGCGACGCGGAGTGGTCGACTCGCGATTTCGCGACTTGATGCGGTTTCAGATTGAGCGGGCTGAGGGCTTTTACCGCGACGCGGCGTCGCTCGAACCATGGCTCGCCCCCGACGGGCGGTTGGTGTTCGGCGCCATGACGAGCATCTATCGCGGCTTGTTAGACGAAATCAAACGCGCCGAGGGCGACGTTTTTCGTCGTCGCATCCGGCTGACCGCTTGGCGCAAACTGCGGTTGGCCGGGCGGTGGCTGTTTGCCAGCCCGGCCCATTCCACGCCGCCGCCCATGGGGGCCATGCCGCGATGAGGGTGGCTATCGTCGGCGGTGGACTGGCGGGCCTGGCGGCGGCCGTCGGTCTCAGCGGACGCGGCTGGCAGATCGAACTGTTCGAGGCCCGCAGGCAACTCGGCGGACGGGCAGGCAGTTTTCACGATCCCGCCAGCAGCCAATGGGTCGATCATTGCCAGCACGTCGGCATGGCGTGCTGCACCAACCTGGTCGATTTCTGCCGCCGCACCGACCTGGCCGCCGGTTTTCGCCGCGACCGCGTGCTGCACTTTTTTGGACCCGATGGCGAGGGCTATCGCTTCTCGGCCACCCCTTGTTTGCCGGCCCCCCTGCACCTCGGTCCCTCGCTGCTGCGGTTCGGGTTTCTGTCGCTGCGCGATCGCATCGCCATCGCGCGGGCGCTGTGGCGCTTGGCGCGGATGAAGATCGACGACGACGACGGTGCACCCACGGTGGGCGATTGGCTCCGCGCCCAACGGCAATCTGCCGAGGCGATCGAACGGTTCTGGTCGGTGGTGCTCGTGAGCGCTTTGGGCGAAGAACTCGATCGCGCGTCGCTGGCGCACGGTCGCAAGGTGTTCGTCGATGGTTTTTTGGCTTCGCGCGGCGCTTATCAAGTCGACATTCCGCAACTGCCTCTGAGTGAACTTTACGGCGGTCCATTGCAAGCCTGGCTGGCCGCGAACGATGTCGCGCTGCACTTGGCTACCCCGGTGCGGCGGATCGAAGGCGACGCGACGCGCCTTTCGGCGGTGGTGCTCGATGAGGCACGCCTGACGGTCGATGCTGTAGTCGTCGCTCTGCCTTGGCGACGCGCGGGTGAAGTCTTCGATGAATCTCTGGCGGCAAAGTTGCCCGAGTTGATGACGGTCGATCAAATCGAGTCGGCCCCCATCACCGCCGTCCATCTCTGGTTCGACCGCGAGATCACGCCGCTGCCGCACGCGGTGCTGGTGGGCCGCTTGAGCCAGTGGCTGTTCAATCGGGGCCGCCGGGCGAGCGACCAATCGTTGCCCACCGGGCATTATTATCAGGTGGTCATCAGCGCCTCGCGCGGTCTGGCAAACCGTCCGCGACCAGAAATTATCGACCAGATCGTGGGCGAACTAGCCGCGATCTGGCCGGCGGCTGGCGATGCTCGATTGCTGCACGCTCGCATGGTGAGCGAGCAAGCGGCGGTCTTCTCGGTGCGACCCGGCATCGAGCGGCTGCGGCCCTCGCAGCAAACCGCAATCGCCAACCTGGCCTTGGCGGGCGATTGGACCCGCACCGGCTGGCCCAGCACGATGGAAGGCGCCGTCCGCAGCGGCTATTTGGCGGCCGAAACCATCTTGCGCTATGCGGGCCAGCCCCAGCGGCTGCTCGCTGCCGACCTTCCTCGCGGCTGGCTGGCGCGATGGCTGATTCGATAACGCACTGGTTCATCACAGCCGACGTAGGGTGGGCCGAGCGCAGCGAGTCCCACCCCACCCTACCGTTTTGCTTTTACCTCGGCAAAGGCGTCGAGTGCTTGTTGCAAATCGTCGCGCGTGTGGGCCGCCGAAAGTTGCACGCGTATGCGGGCCTTACCAATCGGCACCACCGGATACGAAAAGCCAATCACATAAATCCCGCGCTCGAGCAACGCATCGGCCATCCGCGCGGCCAAGGCGGCGTCGCCCAACATGATCGGCACGATCGGATGTTCACCCGGCACAATATCAAAGCCGCGTTCGGTGAGCCCCTGTCGCATGAACCGGGTGTTATCGCGCAACCGCTCGCGCAACTCGCCCGATCGTTCCAGCAGGTCGAGCACCGCCAGCGACGCGCCGACGATCGGGGGAGCCAAACTGTTCGAGAACAGATACGGTCTGGAGCGCTGCCGCAGCAGCTCGACGATTTCCTTCCGCCCGCTGGTATAGCCGCCGCTGGCGCCGCCCAGCGCTTTGCCGAGCGTGCCGGTGAGAATGTCGATCCGCTCGACGACGCCATGGTGATCGTGGCTGCCGCGGCCCTTCGGCCCCAAAATGCCGACCGCGTGCGAATCGTCGACCATCACCAGGGCATCGTGCCGATCGGCCAACTCGCAAATCGCCGGCAGGTTGGCGATGATGCCATCCATCGAAAACACGCCGTCGGTGGCGATCAGGCGAAACCGGGCCGAACGGGCGTCGCGCAACTTCGCTTCCAGATCGGCCATGTTGTTGTTGTGGTAGCGAAACCGCTGGGCTTTGCAAAGCCGCACGCCGTCGATGATCGAGGCATGGTTCAGCTCGTCGGAAATGATGGCGTCTTCCGCGCCCAGAATTGTCTCGAACAAGCCGCCGTTGGCGTCGAAACACGAGGAATAAAGAATCGTGTCTTCCGTGCCCAAAAACTCCGAGAGTTTTCCCTCCAGCGCCTTGTGCTGGTCCTGCGTGCCGCAAATGAACCGCACCGAGGCCAGGCCGTATCCGCGTTCATCGAGCGCGCGATGCGCGGCGGCGACCACTTCAGGATGATCGGCCAGCCCCAAATAATTATTCGCACAAAGGTTGAGCACGTTCGCCCGGCCTTTTACGTCCACCCGCGCATTCTGCGCAGACGCGATGATCCGTTCCGCCTTATACAGCCCCGCCGCACGGATTTCGTCAATCTGTCGAGCAAGATGTTCGAGAATTGCATTACTCATAGAGTTCACTATCACTCATCACTCATCACTCATCACTCATCACTCAT